>NZ_RSCK01000037.1:19387-45671 GCF_003991895.1 Chroococcidiopsis cubana SAG 39.79 | reverse complement strand
GTATAAGCGACAGCAGATTGCTGGTAAATGTCTGGTAAAGAAGCCCAAAGCTGACGGGCTGATTTTCGAGTTCTATTTCCGATAAAGCAACCAATAATTATCCGAGAATCTCGATCGATTGCTAGCCAGACATAAAGCGAGTTTTTCTTACTATCAACAAAAGACCACATCTCGTCACACTCTATCGTCAGGTGACCCGTTAATTTCTCCGAGACCTTGATTTGGCGGGAAGTATGAGCCAAGATGGAGTTGACGTAATCTTGTAACCAAGACCAACTTACACCCGTAACTCTCGCAATTCCACGTAACGAAATTCTTTCGAGTAAGAGTTTATCAATGAGTTGCTTTATCTGTAATGAAATAACAATATTATTAGGGTTATCTACAAATTGTCGCCCACAGTCTTTGCATTGGCTTTTGGATTTTCCATTATGAATGGAACCATTCTTTATAACATTGTGAGAATGACAGGAGGGACAAGTATTTTGTGGCGATAGTTCTGGTATATCTTCTTGCAGAGAGTCTGACTGTTGAGTAATATGAGATAACAGAGTAATGGCGGAGACAAACAGCATTCCCAAAACATTTATCATTGCAGATTAACAATTAATCGGTTCTTATTGGAGTTTTTATATATTAGCAAACATCGCTCAGAATCATTGTAGTGCAAGGATTACACTTCACCACTACTTCCATATCACTACCTGCGCTCGCAGCCAGTGCCGCATTGATGATGTCGTAAAAGTTCAAGCATTCAGAAATAAAGACTTGCGCTCCTATGATGGATATTGGGGCATAATTCAACACATTGGCAACAATTTCTATCAGGTTTATATCAGCCTAAAGGGTGAAACGATTGGGTGCAAAGAGGGAGAAGTGAAATTTGTAGATATGAGTGAGGGAGATCGCGTAAGTTTGTTATCAGTTTCAGCGCGAATAAGCTCCTTGTTGAAAGCCGGGTTGGAAGCGGTAGATTACGCGATTCTAGAGACGATACAGCGGTCGTTGTACCTGACAGCGAGACAGTTGATGTATTTAGAAGTTATGGAAAAAGATTATGGTGTAAGTCAATGAAGGGCAATGGTCGCTCTGTGCGTTCCGCGCCCAGCATCGTGCATGACCTTTTCCCTACAGGCAGGGAGTAGGGAGTTGGGGAACGAGGAGCTATTCATCCATTTCCTTCCTGCGGCTACTACCCAATACTCAAATTCTCCCAAATTCTCATGAAGGATTCTACTGTTGCTGACAACTCATCGTAGGAACAACACAACCACTATCCGTAATGTTAGGCTAGAAGTAGACTTAAGAACTGTTATTTTTGCTTCTCCTACTCTACTTCAGCACAAATTTTGCCCAAAGATAATTTTTCCAAATTAACTAGGAGTAAGATCTTGACTAAGTGTCGGCTGAACCAGAAAGAACTGCAAGGTGCTAGCAAGGAGAGTTCGCCCGTTCAAAATCCCTTTCAAATGCAACTTCAAGGGTTACTCAAGCAGCAGAAATATCGACAGGCATTGGAAGAAATTAAAAAAGTTCGACGTGCCAACCCAGAAATTGAATTTACACCTTCAGAAGCCGAAATTTGGTTGCTACGAGGGCAGGAAGAATTTCAAAAAAGCGATTTCAAGCAAGCCGAAACATTTTTTCGCCGCGCATTAGAACTGGGATTGACGGGAGAGACACATTACTGGACTAGCCATTGTTTATTATTGCAAAACCGTCTGGACGCTGCCCTGGAGTTGATCCAAAATGCCTTCGAGCAAGAGAGTTTACCCAAAGATTATGCAATTTGTTACCTGAAACTGCTGTTGCTCAAGGGAGATACCGCAACAGTCGAGCAACTGATTGACAAACAAGCAAAACGATTTAGCGCCGCCCAACTCCACTGGGCGAGGGGAGTTTTAGCCCTGAAAGCACAGCAGCCTAATGCTGCCCTTACCGCATTTACCAGAATTAAGCGTCCGCTGACACCAGGAGACGTTCCCGATGCTTGGGTTGTCTACACTCAGCAAACTTTAGAAAATTGGCAGGCAGCGAGTTCTATTCTAGGATTGCAGGTTTCCTCTATGTGGGGATTTCCTTCAGGCAAACCAAAATTTTTGCAGCAGCCGATTTTGCAAAGATTAGCAACTCTCCAGCAGGCGAAGACGGGGGAACCACCCCTAGATCCGTCCGTGCAGTCGGAAGATCTGGAATCTCAAGAAGCAGTGACGGCACTAGCAATCTTACAAATGAGCGATCGCGGCGACTACCATAACGCTGCCCATGCACTCCTCAATCTGGGGCATCGCCCGATTCAACTGCCCCAACTAAAAGCTCTCCGCCCCACCCTATTGACGCTAGCAGGACAACAAGCACTGATGCAAGGAGAGCCAGAATGTTCGGAAATTTTCTGGAAACCAGTGTTGGTAGAACAAGGCTTTAATCCTCAACTGGCGGTGAATCTGATCGCAGCGATGGATGCAAACGAATCGTATCGCGAGCAGCAACGCCTAATTACCCAATTGTTGAAATGGGTGGAAAAGGATGGAAAGCAAAACCCGCAAAATTGGACTGGCGATCGCCTAAAATTAACCCTGGCAAACTTGCATTGTCGGTTGGCAGATACCTGGATGGCGATGGGGCGCTCTCGTACGGCGCTGGGTTCCCTGCAACAGGCAGAACGCATCTGTCCCACGGCTCCAGAAGTCATCGGACGTAAAGGATTGGTGGCATTCACGGAGAGTAAATACGAGGAAGCAGTCAAACTTCTTTCCCAAGCATTGGAGCAAGGCTGTCGGTATGAGGAGGTTTATGCCATGCTGCTGCGCTGCTGGGAAAAACTCGACAACCCGCAGGCGCAACTAGAAGCTCGCCGTCGATTTGGTAAGCACTTTGGCGATCTCAACCCTGAAGCAGAAGTGGAGTTTGCGCCCTGGCTCGATGCTTTATACACTCAAAACTATAGTTTTTTTCAGCGTCTCGTCCAAACAGAAAAGAAATCCGATCCTCCCTTGCGTGCCTGCCAGATTTTTGTTGCAGCCGTGCAAAGTCCGCCCAACTCCGGCGGACGAGTTTCCCTCAACCAAGAGGAGGCAAAGCACCAGTGGGATGCACTACTGGAGGAAATATCTGACGAGCAGCAGATCCAAACCTTACAGGCGATCGCTCTGTCGGTTCAACTGTTTGCCAAGCGAGAAAAGGGGATCGCGGCACTAATTAATCCATATGTTGCCAGACTTGCCGAGCTTGGCAGCGCGTATCCCCAAGCCAGAGAAGCCCATTTAATCGTTCTCGCAGTCAAAGAAACCAATTCTAAAAAGTTGGAAGCTCCCATCCGCTCTTATCTCGACACTACGCCCCAACCAGGTAATACCCTAGCACGAATCCAGCTTCAAGTACGCCGTTTTGGTTGGTCGAGAAACCTAATTCCGGCGCTCGAAGTAGCCCTGAAGCGAGAACCGCAAAATCCTCTCCTGTTGTTGGCAAGAGCCACCACCTATCCCATCACTATGCCTGAGTACGAGGAGTTAAAGCAACAGGGTTTTGAAATTGCCCGTCGGCTCCAGGATGCCAAAGCCCTGCAAGCTTTTCGCGAAGAACAGGCATTCGTTGCCTTGCGACAGACGCAGGCAGTCCTACCCGATCCAGATGACTTCGATGACTTCGATGAAGATGACATGTCAGATGTTGTAGAAGCAATGATTCGGAAAATGTTTGGGCAGAAAATTCCGAAAGCAGAGCTAGAGCGAATGCTGCCCGAATTAAAACGCCAATTGCTCAATACTATGCCCGATTTTGAGGATGATGAGGATGATGATTTTGATTTCGTTCCGCCCTTTGGTTTTGGGAAACCCAAACCACCCAAACGCGGCTTCGGTCGGTAAATGATTATGACTGTGACTTCTCCCTATGACTTCTCCCTACGATCGCCTCGGCATCTCTCCTAATGCCACAGCCGCCCAAATCAAAGCGGCATATCATCAAAAATTACGAGAATTTCCTGCCCATACCCATCCTGAAGAATTTAAAGCAATTCGAGCTGCCTATGAAGCGATTCGCAACCCAGAGACGGTAAAAGCAGATGACGATTTCTTAAAAGTGCGCCCTCTAGAGGCAACCCTCGATCCAGAATTAATGCAACAGCTACGAGAGCAAGCAATGGCAAGGCTTGAGCTGAGTTTGGACGACTTAATTCGGGAAACCTTTTAGTCAGGGAGCAGGGAGTAGGGAGTAGGGAGCAGAGGGGCAGAGGGAGCATTACAATCCAAAATTCAAAATCTAAAATTGATTCACGCACCACGCACCACGCACCACGCACTCATGACAAATGACCGTCAAGCACTTTTCGACAAACTTTTAGACTACCTCCAGTCACCGCCGCCGCCACCGGAGTATTTGGGCGAACCACCTGAATCTGCACCAGCGTTCGATCCTTACCAGATGGTGAGCGAATGGATTGCACTGCGGCAGGAGATGAAACAACAGGGGAAGCTACTCCAGACGGCTCAAGAGCGATTGCAGCGGGAACTGGAAGCAGCGCGATCGCAAAACGAGGAACTGCAACAGCGCATAGAAACCAGCCAACAAAAAGTATCAGTACAGTATGCCAGCGAATTCGCCGCGCAGGAAAAACGGTTTGAGAAGGAGCAAGAAAACTTTTTAAAAGCGATTTTGGGGGTGCTTGATGCCCTCGATCGCGCCTGCGCCCACTGGCAGGAATCTTCAGAGTCACCTGAGATGCCCCTATCGTCTCCGCCTCAGAGCTGGCGAGGAAAGCTAGGGCGTTGGCTGAGTCACCTCGGTCAGAAGTTATCGTCTGATTCTGCAAATTCCGCCCCGACTGCTCTGATGGAAACGATTGAAAGCGATCGCCAAGGAGTAGAATTAATTCGACGGACGCTGCTAGATATTCTGAAACAACAACAGGTAGTACCGATTGTGGCGCAGGGACAACCCTTCGATCCACAACGGGTGTACGCGATCGGTCGGCAGGAGAGCGACGAGCCTGAAAATACGGTGATTCAAGAAGTCGTGCGGGGTTATTTGTGGCGCGATCGGATATTGCGGGAGACACAGGCGATCGTCTCGGCTGGAAATGGAAGTATTAGTTCCCCCCTTTTTAAGGGGGGCTAGGGGGGATCGGTACGTAACTCCGGTAAAATTTTTAAGATCGGCATCGATCGCTTCATGACTCACAACTAACATTTATTAATTATGGATAGAGCAGTAGGCATCGACTTGGGAACCACTAACTCTGAAGTGGCGATCGTCGAAAACGGACAAGCACGGGTGTTAGCGGGAGAAGATGGCGACCCGATCTTGCCCTCTTGTGTCGGGTTTAGCGAAACCGGCAAGCTACTCGTCGGACGGGAAGCCCTACGTCAGTATGCCGCAGCTCCAGAGCGGACGGTTAAATCGATTAAACGCTGGATGGGGACAGACCACAAGACAAAGTTGGGCGATCGCGAATATTCGCCCCAGGAAATCTCAGCCACGATCCTGCGGGCGCTAAAACAAAGAGCGGAGAAGGCTCTGGGCGAACCCGTGACTCAAGCAGTCATCACCGTTCCCGCCTACTTTACCGATGCCCAGCGGCAAGCAACCAAAACTGCTGGAGAAATTGCCGGATTTGAGGTGTTGCAAATTATCAACGAGCCAACAGCAGCAGCACTGGCTTACGACTTGCGATCGGAGGAGACGGAACGAGTCCTAGTTTACGATCTAGGCGGCGGGACTTTTGATGTCTCGGTGGTAGAAATTTCTGGAGAAGTCACGGAGGTACTGGCAAGTCATGGCAACAACCGCCTGGGTGGAGATGACTTCGATCGCTGCCTGCAACTCCATCTGAAGCAACTATTTCGCCAGCAGCACGGGGTAGACGTGCCGGACGACCCTGCCACCGATGCCCGTTTGCTTCAAGCCGCAGAAAGTGCGAAGATTCAACTTAGCTCTCATGGCTTTACCACCGTGCGAGAAGCCTTTTTGGGTAGCAAGGGCAAGACAGCATTGCACCTGGAAGCCGAGATCTCTCGTCCTAACTTCGAGCAGTCGATCCGTCCGCTTGTAGAAGAAACTCTAGAAGCGATCGATCGCGCTTTGGAAGATGCCGAGTTAGAACCCAAAGACCTCGACCGCATCATTTTAGTGGGCGGTTCCACGCGCATACCCCTGATCCAACACGAGATCGAAGCACACTTGGGACAGTCTCCTACTGATGGCATTGAGCCAGATCTTTGCGTAGCATTAGGGGCATCGCTGCAAGCAGGAGTGCTAGTAGGCGAAGCCGTCGATGCGATTTTGGTTGATGTTACCCCTCATTCATTGGGAATTTCGGCGGCGATCGATACCCCAATGGGAATTATGCCGGGATTCTTCAGCGTGATTATTCCCCGCAACAGCGTCATTCCTGTTTCCCGTTCCGAAGTTTACTCGACCATGAGAGACAATCAGGAAGCAGTTGAGATTGAGGTGTTTCAGGGCGAGAATCCTGCTGCTGAAGAAAATGTCCCCCTCGGTTCTTTCAAAGTGGAAAACTTGCCACTTAAATCGGCTGGTAGCGTCCAGGTAGAAGTTCACTTTGACTTTGACTTGAACGGTATCCTCACGGTGACGGCAACCGAAAAGGGGAAGGGGCAGCAAGGAAAGCTAGTCGTGAATAATACTGGGGTGCATCGCCTCTCTAGCCACGAACTCCACCAAGCACGGTTAGATTTGGAAGAGTTGTTTGAGGATGATGAAGCCATCGAAGTAGAGGCTACCGATTCATCCGCTGTAGTTCTAAATCCCGAACTGGCAGCCTTAATAGAACGGGCGCAGGTAGCCATAGGGCAGCTGGATGAGGATCGCGCCGCACAATTGCAGGATTTATTAGACCAGATCGAAGCCGCAGCTAGCGAGGACGATGCCGAGTTAGAAGAACTCCAGGCAGAACTGGAAGACTTTCTTTACTACGCCAATACAGATGCAGAATAAGTATACGTAATTAAAATCAGCAATGAAATGCCCCGTTTGTCGCGCTACTTATCGTCCTAATGAAACTTCCTCCTGTCAACGTTGCAAAACCGATCTGTCTTCCCTGATTCAAATCCACGATCGCGCTGTCTGGCATTATCAGCAAGCCCTCCAGCTTTTTACCACAGGAGATTATCTGGCGGCACAGGCGCAGAACGACCGAGCGATCGCCCTACACTCAAACAATGCTGATTTTCACGCACTGGCAGGGCAACTCTGGGCACTTCAAGGAGAGTTTCAGCGGGCGATCGCTGCCTGGAAACAAGCTCAGCAGCTTGAGCCGCGCCATCCGCTTGCAGGCAATTGCCTGCAAATTTTGACCCAGTTATCTCGGAAGGATAACCCAAGTTGCTAGTTAGAGAAATGCTTGCTCTAGGGTAAAAGGCCTGGTTGACTGACAAAACTACGAGGCAAAAGAAAAATTCCTGACCTGGAACTCGCGTTCGAGCATCCTTGACAAGCTGAGGGGGTGACAAGCGGCTGGAAATGAATACGGTAGAAGGAGGTGACGCTTTCACCTGAAGGGGTGACGACATAGCTAGAACGCTGACTGAATCAGACTCATAGCTCTCAAACCCTGCTGAAAGAAAGGTAGCTTATTCGGAGCCATTCTCATTAATTTCTGGCTCCAATCAAATAAAAGTTCCATTCCTATTATCCAAACATCGCCATACAAACCAACCCAAAAGCTACTATTTTTAGTGAGAACTTGCCTAACTTTCCTGAAACGGCTAACGTAAAATTGTTGTCCAGTTGATTTAATAGCTCTCCTTTTAAAGTTGACCAAGTATAAGCTATAGCTATTAATAATACTAACCGAGTTAGTCGCTCAATGGAAGCGCGAGAACCTTCCAAGTTATAGCCTCCAGTTTTACAATCTTTGAACATTGCCTCAATTCCAGTTCGCTTTCTGTACGCTGTTAATGCTTCAGCTAAAGAACCCAAGTTAGTCAGTAAATACCAAGGCTCTTTTTCTCTGTTTTGGCGAGATTTTCGTTTCCAGTAAGCGGCAAGATTTGCTTGATTCAATCCTTTTTCTTTAGTTACCTTGATATCGCTCAAGAACCGACTCATCCCAGGAGCTAGTTCTAGGGTTGTTAGCTCTTGATAATTTCGACCTTTTTGCTGAATGTTTGTATCCTTTTTTTGACGTAGAACAAAGTAAATTTTCTTTTCACACAGCCATTTCGCTAGTTCAACACTATGAAATTCTCTATCGGCTAGGATGACAATTTCATAAGCACAAAGAAGTCGAATCACTGGACGCAATATTGCTTTTTGTTCTGCGAGATTACTGGCACCTTGTTTTTCTAGAAACTGCTAGTAAACAGGAATTGCTCGTTTTTCTAAAATCGCCGCTACCACAAATAAATTTTTGTCTTTCCATTGCGTTCTATCAATTGCAAGAAAAACTCGCTTTCCTGACTTAATCTTTGACTGAATTATTCCGATAACGATGAGAAACCATAGCAGTACAACACTCAATTGAGGTAATTGTAAAAATCTTTGAATGTGACGGCGACGGCTTTCAAATTTTATTGGCAAAGAAAAATGAGCAGCTAACCTTTCAATTTTGATTTGTTTGTGAACTTGAAGTAGCCAAACCAGAACTTCTACAGTTAGTAATAATCGTGGATTTAGTTGACTTTGTAAACAGGTACGATACAATTGGGGTAACATTTTTTCTTCGTCGGTCTTGTTCACGAAAAAAGACCGATCTTTTTTTACCATATATCGCCTCAAGTTCCGACACAGCCTGCTTTCAACTCGGTCGTCACCCCGTTAGCGCTTTCACGGTAGAAAAAGAGGTTCTGTTGCAAAAACTTTTTAAGGACGTAAAGATCTATCCCGCTCGGAGCAGATTATACAGCAACTCCAAAAATTTGAGACACGAATTCTATAGAAGCTTGAATGCCGCCTTTTTCTATTCCTAAAATTTGCCCTTTTCTAATTTGATTCATGATTTCATAACCACTAATTGTTCTCCTAGCTGTATGAAATGATTTAAATCCTAAGCCAAGATTTACTAATCTTTTAATGAATTGATGGTCTTGCTCCACTAGATTATTCAGGTATTTGTTTTGCCTTAGCTTACAAGATTTATCTATAGTCTTTTCTGTTTTCAACTCGGCGATGGCTGAAGGATAGGCAGCATTTTTATCTACGTTTATTACACGAGGAGAGGAATTATGAGTTACTTTTAAAGCTTTACGAAAGAACCGTTTCGCTGCCCGTTTATCTCGCGCGTGCACTCAACATAAAGTCAATTGTGTTCCCAGATGAATCTACAGCTCGGTACAAATACTTCCACTTACCTTTAACCTTGATATACGTTTCATCGACTCGCCATGAATCACTCGTCTGTTGAAGATGCGGACGGCATCGTTTTTCCAGTTCTGGAGCATAGTGCTGTACCCATCTATATACAGTTGAATGGTCAATCCCTAATCCTCTCTCAGTCATCATTTCTTCTAAATTTCTATAAGAGAGTGGATATCTTAAATACCACCGCACGCACAGCAGAATGATTTCCGGTTGATAGTGTCGCCACTTAAATGGGGTTTTAGAATTCATCAGGTGCCGCAGATAAATTTTCTCTAGTAGAATTATTTTAGCCTACCACTTTTTGCAACACTACCGTTTATTTGGCTTGAGCCGCATTAAGTTCTGTGCTAAATCTGCCCATTCTTCCATTGCGCCTATCCATAACTGACCATATAATCCGAGCCAAAAAGTACTATGGCGATCGCGTTGAACGCTTTAATTCTTGGAGACGACCAAGGTATTTTTGCACTCCCAGCTTGCGAGATTGGCGACCTGCCAAAATAGCACAACTGTAGGCAATAGCAATCAATAAAATTAGAGCAATTAAACGTTGCCCTTGAGCGTAAGTTGACTCCAAATTATAGCCACCAGTTTTACAATCTTTAAACATCGCCTCAATCCCACTCCGGCGTTTAAAAGCTTGGATGGCAGCCTTTGTATTGGCAAGGTTAGTTAAAAGATACCAGCCAGATGGCTCAACCTTTCCGCGATATTTACGCGGGTAATATCCAGCTAAATTAAACGTATCGAATCCTTTCTGTTTGGTGAATTGAACTTTCTCAAAAAAGAAAGATACTCCAGGCTCTAGCCCTAGTGCTGCTAGCCGTTGAAATCAAGAATTTGGTTGACGAACATAAGTGCCTTTTTTTTGACGCAGCACGAAATCAATACCTTTGCTCTGTAACCAGTTGGCAAGTTTGATGCTATGAAATTCGCGGTCGCCCAGTACCAGAAGTCGATAGCCTTTAAACAATCGTAACAGGGGACGCTCTTTGTGCTGTTTGTTCCCGCAAGTTGCTAGCTCCTCTTTTTGACAAAGACTGCCAATAAATCGGTAGAGCACGCTTGTCTTCAATTAAACTAATAAAAAATATATTTTGCCCGCGCCACTGTGTCCTATCTATCGCGAAGGTTAGTCGTTTACCTTGTTTCAATTTACTCATCTTTACCCAATGTTTTACTAAGGGAAACCAGAGCAGTTGAAGACTTAGTTGTGGTAGGACTAAAAACCTTTGTATGCTGCGGCGGCGACTTTCAAATAAAATTGGTTGTGGAAATACTGTTGCTAGTTTCTCCAGCGTGATAGTTTTGTGGAATTGTATTACTAACACCAAGATTTGCAGCATTTTATACTGTGTAGGTGTGAGTAAATTTTGGAAACATTTTTGATAAAATTCTGGCAGCATTATCTGAGATAGGTCTGGTTGAACATACTTGACCTATCTTTTTCTACCGTGAAAGCGTCACCTCCTTCTACCGTATTCATTTCCAGCCGCTTGTCACCCCCTCAGCCCAGTTGGTTATTCTAACTGGGTTTCGGTATCGTCAATGATTACAATTTCCTTCTTAGCAGCTCCCGATTAGCTATTATTTATTTATTAAGCCTAGTTTCTTTGTATAAAAGATAACTAAATTAAGCCATTACTACAGTCAACAAAATTCATTTTATAAGTTTCCGAAATTCGTTGTGCTGTTATTGAATTGATTATTAGTGAATGACAAAGGAGCTAATTCACACACTGTCTCCCTTTTATTTAGTTACCAACTAACTGACATCAACACTCATTTCAATTCCATAGATACAGAGCAAACGCTTAAACTATTAATTTTAAATTAGAGGGAAAAATATGAATTCTGAAAATATACAGCCATCCAGAGAAGAATCAGAGGTAGTTGAAATCGAATCCGAAAGCTTAGTAGTTGAGGAAGAGATACAAATCTTAGCTGACAGCCAGTTGTCTGCACGAAATTGCCGTGAAGTGGTATACACTAATGGATGTCCGACTCGCCAGCATCGCAACCGTCCCTGTACCCACTTAGTTTGTGATTAGCAGTCTTTATTGGAAGTTAGGGTCAGCAATTTTCTTAGGAATTAGTATTTTTACTATTGAAAATTGTACCCTAGCGCAGACCGTACCCGACCGAACCCTGGGTACTGAAAGCTCTGTTGTTCAAGATAATGTAATTATCGATGAGAACTTTAGCAATCGGGTTGATGGGGGAGCAATTAGGGGAGAAAACTTATTTCATAGCTTTCAAGAGTTTAATATTAGCAACGGGCAAAGAGTATACTTCAGTAATCCTTCAGGCATTAAGAATATTTTGACTAGAGTGACAGGAAATAGTCCCTCTGAAATTTTAGGAAAGTTAGGCATTTTAGGCAATGCCAACTTATTTTTAATCAATCCTAATGGAATTATTTTTGGACCCAATACCAGTTTAGATGTAAAAGGCTCATTTTTGGCAAGTACGGCTAGTAGCTTAAACTTGGCAGACGGTACTCAGTTTAGTACGATCGCTGCCCAGAACTCGCCTTTGCTAACAGTGAGCGTTCCTATTGGTTTGCAATTTGGAAATCGTGCAGCAGAAATTCGCGTGCAGTCAGCGAGTTTAGAGGTGCGACCAGGGAAGACATTGGGGCTGTTGGGCGGTGAAATAGTTTCGGAAGGCGGATATTTAAATGCACCAGGAGGGCGGATTGAACTAGGTAGTGTTGCCAGCAATAGTCTAATCAGCATAAGTCCAACAGTAAAGGGCTGGTCTTTGGGGTATGAAGGTGTCCAAAATTTTCAAAACATTCAATTGACACAAGGAACTCTTAATGAATTTGTCTCTGAAGTGAATACCAGCGGCGAGAGCAGTGGTGACATTCAGGTGCAGGGTAGACGAGTAATAATTGCTGATGGATCGCAGGTTTTATCAATTAATCAGGGAGCAGAACTTGGAGGAAATTTGACAGTGAATGCCTCTGAGTCCTTAGAACTAGCAGGTATGAATAGCGCTATGTCGATTTCAACTATAGCAACTGGAGATGCAGGCAATATAACAATCCAGACAAAAAGACTGCTGCTCAAGGATGGAGCATTCATAGCAACAGCTTCTAGCGAACAAGAATCTTTTGGGCAAACTGTAGCAGGAACGGGGCGAGGAGGAAACTTAATTATCAACGCCTCTGAAGTTGTAGAACTAGCAAATGGCTTTTTATTTAGCAGCACTCAAGGTTCTGGGGATGCTGGAAATATCACAATCGACACTCGAAAACTGCAACTCAACGATGGCGCACAGATCTCAGCCTTCACTCTTAGCGAAGGACGGGGCGGTACTTTAGCAATCAAGGCAACTGATTTAGTCGAATTGAATGGCGAAGATAGTAGCTTGTCTGCTGAAGCATTGTCAGGTGGAAATGCAGGAGATATTAGCATTGCTACAGGAAACTTTACTGTGCGACATGGGGCGAATGTATCTGCAAGCAGTTCTGGAACAGGAAGTGCAGGCAATTTAAATCTGGCAGCTGACTCTATTTATCTAGAAGACGGTGGAAAACTCGTAGCCAGATCTGCATCTGGTGAAGGTGGAAATATCAGGCTAAATCAGCTCAATTTATTACTCTTGCGCGACAACAGTGAAATATCTACCGATGCTAGGGGTGGTACTGGTAATGGTGGCAACATCACCATCGATACCGATACTTTAGCGATCGCCAACAATAGCAACATTACTGCTAATGCTGTTGAGGGTAGGGGTGGCAATATTCGCATTACGACTAAAGCACTGTTTGTTTCCCCAGACAGCAGCATCAATGCTGATTCCGAGCAGGGAATAAACGGAGTAGTAGAAATTAGACGACCGGATGTAGACCCTACTGCTGAGTTAGTTATACTACCAGTTAACGTAGTCAATGTCAGTGAACTCGTGACTCAAGGCTGTGCCGCAGACGGAAGTAATTTAGTAGCAGGGCAAGGTCAATTTACGATCGCAGGGCGCGGTGGTTTGCCCCCAACTCCAGCTGAAGCCACCAGAAGCGATACACCGCTGGTAGATTTAGGCACGTCCATTCAAAGCCAAGAAAAACTCACCACTACTGCTATCCACAGTAATTCAACTTCTATTAAATCAACCCCACCGCTGGTAGAAGCTAATGGCTGGGCGATTGGTGACAAGGGCGAAGTCATCCTCACTGCTTCTTCCCCTAACACGCCCGACATTCCTTGGCTAAAACTTACTAGCTGTCATAACTCTTAGTTTGCCTGAAGGAAGCGATCGCACCACCCAATCTAACTTCAATGAGGTTGCCACCCCTCTCGCAATGCTTTTGCTAAGCAGTTTGTAACGTGATATTGGTTTTGAAAATCCTGATGTTTCTGCTTCAAAATCTCTGCATATTTCAATACAGCTTGAATTGCTGCTTCCATGTTGTCAGGATAAGCATTGAGAGTATCCCGCAAGCGTTCATCTTGCAGGTTAACTCCAATACCTTCAAGTGCCGTAACATACTGGGCAAATAACTCTAGTTGAGATTCATCTAAATCTACATCGGGCATCAATTCATCTCGAATTTCTTCTGCCCGTGACTTGGGATGTTGGAGTTCCCGAACGGTACGGTCGATCTCATGAATTCGGTAGAACATGGGCGTGAGGCGAACGCTTGTACTGATACATAATTTATCAGATTAAGTGCGGGTTGAAAAGTTGTAGACAGTACAGTATGACGTGCGTTCGCTCTCTTTAAAACTACTTAACACGAAGATTCCTAAATTCCCTAAATTTTGGAGCCAGTAGGGATAAGAACTAGAGTGACGAGCGAGAAAACTGGAATCAAAATTCATGGCTTTATGACTTCTGGTAGATGACAACAAGTAGTAATTTGAAGCAAGGAGTTGCGTGCTGTTGAATTGACGCAGAATCAGCCAAGTTTAATCAGACCTTGAACGTGAATTAATCTCTGATTGCTAATTTTTATTTGAGAACTAGTTAAGGTATAGCAAATTTGAGCGAAAAAAGTTCGTAAAACTTAGAATTCAAGGGACATTTTTCTAGTCTTAACGGCAAGTTATTTTAGCATTTGAATGATTTAAAAAGCGGTTGTCGTACTAGTAAAATAGCTGACAAATTAGGACTTGCTCAATTTTTGTCTACCCCGCAACTATGAAAAATTTAGCGGAAAATTAGCCCAGGGGTGAATATGAATCGCTTCGATCTAGCAGGCATCCTATCAGTTCCAGCCAAGCGCAGACAGTTGCTCATAGGTGCGGGAGCGCTAACGGGATTTGCGATCGCCAATCAATTTCCCAGGAGAGTTATTGCTCAACCAAAATTTTCTGCTTATCCATTCAGTTTAGGTGTAGCTTCAGGCGATCCATTGCCTAACAGCATTGTGATTTGGACGCGACTAGCTCCCGATCCGCTCAATGGTGGCGGAATGCCACAACAAAATGTCTCGGTCGAATGGCTTATTGCTGCTGACGAAAATCTGCGGCAGATTGTCCGACGCGGCACGGTATTGGCAGCACCGGAATTAGGGCATTCCGTCCGGGTAGACGTGAAAGGATTAAAACCGGGGCAGTGGTACTGGTATCAATTTCGAGTCGGGAGTGAAGTCAGCCCGATCGGACGCACCCGTACCGCTCCAAGATTAGGCGATCGCCTCGACCGTTTCCGCTTTGCCTTCGCTTCTTGTCAAAATTGGCAACAGGGTTACTATACGGCATACAAATATATGGCAACAGAAGACCTCGATCTGGTTGTCTTTCTAGGCGATTATATTTACGAGGGACCGCCGAGCGCCACAGCTTTACGACCTCATGAAGGCACTAAAGAACCCGTGACATTGGAAGAATATCGCAATCGCCACGCCCAGTATAAGTCCGATCCCAATCTACAAGCAGCACACGCCGCTTTCCCTTGGCTGGTGACTTGGGACGATCATGAAGTAGACAATAATTACGCTGACGATATTCCTCAAGATCCAGAACTACAATCCCGCGAAGATTTGCTATTAAGACGGGCTGCTGCTTACCAAGCCTATTACGAGCATATGCCGTTGCAAGCTACCTCAATGCCGCAGGGACCGGATATGTTGCTGTATCGGCGTTTTACTTTTGGAGATTTAGCAGAGTTCAACGTTCTCGATACCAGGCAGTACCGCACCAATCAACCTTGCAATGACGGTACAAAACCTCGTTGCGAAGCAGTCTTCGATCCAAATGCTACCCTGACTGGAGCGGAACAAGAACAGTGGCTATTCCAAGGGCTAAAACAATCTCAATCTCGCTGGAATATCCTGGCACAACAAGTCATGATGGGACAGGTAGACCGCAGCCCTGGAGCCGAACAGACTTTTCCAATGGATCAATGGGCTGGTTATCTAGTGCAGCGCAACCGCATTCTCCGCTTTTTCCAAGAACAACAAATTTCCAATCCCATCGTCATCACAGGTGATATCCACTCCAACTGGGTATCGGATCTCAAGCTAGATTTTGATGTTCCAGACTCTCCTATTGTTGGTGCGGAGTTCGTTGGCACTTCCATCAGTTCTGGAGGTGATGGTGCTGACTCCAATCCCACAGTCGAGGCTTATCTACCAGAAAATCCGTGGATTAAGTTTTACAACTCCCAACGGGGTTACGTCCGTTGCGAACTTAGCCGCAGTCGCTGGCAATCCGACTATCGCGTCATGTCTGCCGTCACTAACCAAGATGGTAGTATTTCCACCAGAGCTTCATTTATCGTAGAAGACGGACGAGCAGGAGTACAGTCAGTTTAGCGTTGTTTGTAGAGACGTTACATATAACATCTCTACAAGCGATTGACTCAGAAGCAGTAGAGAACGATTGAACGTCCACAATTTGAGGACAAATCGCTCTGATGAAAACATTAGGATTTGAAACTAAATTCTCTTTTTTCCATTCACAAATCATTCACATTGATGGCTTATCTATAGAAAACAAGTTCCAAGCCAACAAAAGGATTTATCGAACATGGATGCTTCTACATCAACCTTACACGTCTTCTTTGCGCTTAGCTTCTCCTCTACCTTTGCTGTAGCACTGCTCAGTACTTACTGGCGCTTTACGAACTAGCAAACTGCTGTCCAATAGTTGTCACAGCTAGCTAAAGAGATATTCAACATTAAAGGAAGTTTTCTTTGAGTTTTGAATAACGGCGAGCGCAACTAAACTTATTAACTCTTGTCTGACTGACAGTTTCTTGAATATCTTGTCATTTCAATGTATCTGACTCCCCAAACTTCGAGCGACAGTAATGTTGGCTCCAGCAATCTACCTAAATCTGTCAGGGAGTACTCGACTTTGGGTGGAATTTCTGGATAAACCTTGCGACTGATTATGCCATCATTTTCTAATTCCCTGAGTTGTCGAGTCAACATCCGGTGCGACAGTTCGGGAAATGTACGTTTAAGCTGATTAAATCGCTTCGGCTCACCCAGCAGGTGGTAGAGAATCACGCCTTTCCACTTATCTGCAATGACTTCTAGGGCAGCTTCTATATAGCAACCCCGCGCCCCATCAAACGATGTATGTCTCATATCAGCTCCTCTGAGGCTACTAAACTGGTAACACTTGTGTTACTGATGCACACAAATGTGCATTCTTACGTAATTCTAGGCAATTTTGCATAATCAAATTGCCACTTCACGATCGAATGAGCAAATGAAGATTTTTGTCACTGGAGCATCTGGTTATATTGGCGGTTCCATCGCCACTGCCTTAGTGTCTGCTGGACATGAAGTGTTGGGCTTGTGTCGGTCAGCCGCTAAAGTCGCATTGCTGAAACAGAGGAGTATTGAACCAGTTCTTGGATCGCTGCGGGATGAGCAAATCCTCTTTCAAGCCGCTCGTCGGGCAGATGCCGTTATCAATGCTGCAAATGCAGACGATCCGTTTGTTGTGGAGGTATTACTTCAAGCACTTGAAGGATCGGGCAAGAAGCTAATTCATACAAGTGGATCGAGCATCGTTGGCGATCGCGCCGCTGGCGTGTATAGCAATCGGATATTTCATGAGGATCTTCCGCGTCCGATTCGCTTTGAGAAAATTGGGCGCGTCGCAGTTGACACCCACGTAATTGAAAGCGTTGTTCGGGAAGTACATTCTGTCGTCATGTGTCCCTGCCTGATCTACGGTGATGGTACAGGTCTACACGCTCAAAGCATACAGATTCCTGGCACGATTGCAGTTGCGCAAAAACACCAGATGGCTCGATATATCGGTAGAGGAGAAAACATTTGGTCAACAGTCCACATTGAAGATGTTGTGAGCGCTTATATGCTTGCGCTTGAGAAAGCGCCTACTGGGTCATTCTTCTTCCTGGAAAATGGTGAATCGAGCTTTAGGGAAATTGCCCAAACCATACAAGATGAACTTGGTTTTGAGGGAACGGCACAAAGCTGGACTATCGAGGAAGCCATTCGGGAATGGGGGCAAGAAGGCGCTCATTTTGCTTTTGGCTCAAACAGCCGCATTCGTTCCCAGAAAGCCAGAAGCATTTTAGGATGGAATCCTAAATATTCGTCGGCAATTGACTGGCTGAAGAAAACATCAAATTTATAGGTTTTGCCACTAACGGATAACCTTCAAGAACCACCGTAGCGAGGACTGGGCGAGATCGCCGTTGGTTAACTGGCTTTTTAAACAACCAACACCAGTTGCAACTGAGGCTGTTGACTCCTAATATCGACGGAGGCGATCGCACTCCCACCCCTTCTCACTCTATAATTTGGCTAGCTGTAAACTTTTTCGGCTTGCGTCGTTGCCCAAACCCCTTCCCCCACGCAAAACCCCCTTCTCCCAGCGCCGCTTTTCGCGAATTTCTCTACTTGAGCGAAAGCGATTTTTACAGCACCACCAAGTAGGTTATAGACTGTTGTTAGTCATCGATTTGCTGGTTGCTGTCCTACTCTCTTTGGTTTCCATTATGGTTGCTCCTGCGCCTGACACGTCTAAAGCTACCATCTGGTCTAGCTTGTTACTCGCCGATTGGCAGGACACCTATGAAACACTGCACCTGTGGACTCAGATTATTGGGAAAATTCGCTTGGCTTTAGCTCCTAAAGTCAACCACCGGTGGCACTCCACTTTATACGTGACTCCACGCGGATTGACAACTTCCGCCATCCCCTACAGAACGGGCAGCTTTCAAATCGACTTTGATTTTCTAGACCATCAGCTACGCATCGAGACTAGCGACGGCACGACCAAGAGCATTGAACTGGCTCCCCGCTCCGTGGCTGATTTTTATCAAGCGGTGATGAGTACCTTGAAAGCGATTGGTATCCAGGTGCAGATTTGGACGATGCCACAGGAAGTTGCTAATCCGATTCCGTTTGAGCAAGATCACAATCATGCTGCCTACGACCCAGAGTATGCTCGACGGTGTTGGCGAATTTTGGTGCAGGCGAACCGAGTCATGAATCTATTTCGCTCTCGGTATGTTGGCAAGTATAGCCCAGTACATTTTTTCTGGGGCAGCTTTGACCTGGCTGTGACTCGCTTCTCTGGACGACGCGCTCCAGAGCATCCTGGTGGTGTCCCGAATATGGCAGACTGGGTGACGCGAGAAGCATACTCCCATGAGGTGAGTAGTTGTGGTTTTTGGTTTGGCGATGGTTCGACCGAAGCGCTGTTTTATGCTTACTCCTACCCAGAACCAGAAGGCTTCAAAGATTACCTAGTGCAGCCGCACTCAGCGTTCTATAACTCCCAGATGAGAGAGTTCGTCCTGCCTTACGAAGCTGTGCGACAAGCTGACGATCCAGATACTATACTACTTACTTTCCTGCAAAGCACCTACGAGGCAGCTGCCAATTTAGGCAATTGGGATCGAGCAGCACTAGAATATACTCCAGTCATCCCCAGTCATGCTAATTGAAAACGTCATAGCTCAAACATCTAATTCGAGCGGGAAAATACGGCGATGCCCTGCTCCTGGTGGAAGATTTAGAAGAGTGGGAAATAAAAGGCGTAGCCATTAATATTCACAACTACGCCAAGATTCTCTATCTCCATTTAATCAAATAGAGATAGAGCAGCGCACTGTAAAGTCTTAGGATGCAACCATTCGGATTGCCGTCAGGGAAGTCAAGTATTTGAACTAGCGTCCCGAGGGAAAGGGCAATTATTTGAATCTTCAGGAGCTAGAAAGCGCGCTGATTCGGGCGTTCGAGCAAAACTGGCAACCCCAGCAAAAAGCTGCACCTGCTCTATAAAACCCTGCAATTAGGTTTGAAAAGTCTTTTCCTGTTAGAGTTCGATCGCTTGCTACATTTTCGTTAGAGCAGACCCGATAGACAACAAGAAATCAAGCCTTTTCAGGGCATTACGCATGTTTTTACAAATATTTCGGTGCAATGCCTGCTACTAGCAAAAAGCCCGCCTAGCCACAGCTCGGATCTAAAAGCTCTAGGACGGGGTAGTGTTACGGAAGCTGTCACGCGGGGCAAAGTAGTACACAAGTATTAAACGGGAAACTTCCCCATGATCCCGTCATATTGGGGTAAAAGTAGCGAGCGTGACATGAGCCGCCACGTAACGTCTGAAAACCTTACTACGAAAGAGCTACAAAAATAAAATTGCTCTAGTACCCGAAAATCGCCGAAAAACCTTGTTATTACTGTACCAGTTGAAGTTAAGCTATTTGGTACAGCATCTAATAACGTAGCAGCAAGGGTTCCAGGCTCTAAAATTTGGGATGGTTCAAATGGTACAGCCATTCTTCAGATATTCAGTCTGTCAAGTTGTGATTTTTAGAGTCAGATTGAAAATTTTTTCTGAAACTCTCTGTGAGTAAGGGATTCAGGCGGCACATGGCGGAGGGGTGACAGCTTCGCTGATACTGTTGGCGAATTCATGGGAGAAAAATCAGGATTAGCTACCTTGCTTAGGATTAAGGTAAAGACCAACAGATCGCTAGAGGTGCAGCATGTCCATGCAGCCCCAAACTATTCCTCCTATTCCAAAGGATACAGCCGCGGTAGCAAGAGCAGCCTTTCCTAAAGGCAACCTCTACCTGCAAATTCGGGACAGCCTTGGCAGCATCTACCAAGACGAAACCTTTGCATCACTATTCTCTAGACGTGGGCAACCAGCCCAAGCTCCTTGGCAACTGGCACTTGTTTGTGTAATGCAGTTTATGGAGAATCTATCTGACCGCCAAGCTGCTGATGCTGTTCGTGCGCGGATTGATTGGAAGTATGCACTCAGTCTTCCCCTGAGCGATCCAGGATTCGATTACTCAATTTTGAGTGAATTTCGCACTCGTCTAATTGCAGGCAATGCAGAACAAGTGCTGCTGGACAAGTTATTGGAGCAATTACGAGACAAGGGATTGCTCAAAGGACACAAACGACAACGGACGGATTCAACTCATGTTCTGGCTGCCATTCGGATTCTAAATCGATTGGAAACGTTGGGAGAAACATTTCGTGCTGCACTCAATAGTTTAGCTGTCGCAGCTCCAGATTGGTTGGAAGAGCATTTACAAGAGGCTTGGTTTGACCGCTACAGTCGTCGCACCGAGAACTATCGGTTGCCCAAGTTAGACAGCGAGCGAGAAGAATTGGGTCGCACGATTGGCAAAGATGGATTTGCGTTGTTAGATGCAATTTACGATTGGGCTACTCCAAAGTGGTTACGAGAAATTCCAGCCGTTGAAACGCTGCGACGGGTTTGGATGCAACAATTTTACGCACCCACTGAAGATGGGAACGTGCAATGGCGCTCGCCCAAAGACATGCCACCATCCACGCTGGCAATTCATTCACCCTATGATGTAGAGGCGCATTACAGTTCAAAACGTAGTGTTGATTGGGTCGGTTACAAAGTTCACATCACTGAAACTTGTGACCGAGATTGTCCGCATTTGATTACTGGAGTATGCACCACTCTCTCAACAATATCTGATGATGCAGTCGTTGAATCTGTCCATCAAACCTTATCGAAAAAATCACTTCTACCCAAAGAGCATTTAGTGGATACAGGGTATGTAACAGCTGACCATATTGTTAATAGTCAGGCAAACTATGGAATCGAACTGATTGGAAAAGTTCGCATCAATCCAAGTTGGCAAACCCAAAATCACTCTAAGTTTTCTGCTGAGCAGTTTGAAGTGGATTGGGATAATCAGGTTGTCACTTGCCCCAAAGGACATCAAAGTATCATTTGGCGATCTAAGATTGACAATCGAGGCTTACCTGTCGTTCACGTCCACTTTTCTCAAAGCGATTGTCGTCATTGTCCAGTCCGCAAGCGTTGTACCCATTCCAACACTGCCCGTAGACTGACACTACAGCCTGAAGCCAAATACAACGCTCTACGTCGGCGACGGCAGGTACAAGAAACGTCAGAGTTTAAGCAACTCAAAGAGCAACGCGCAGGAGTGGAGGGCACATTATCACAAGGCGTGAGACGTTCTGCCCTAAGGCAGTCTCGATATGTTGGATTAGCGAAAACACATCTTCAGCACATCCTGATTGCCACTGCTCTCAATTTGATTCGCTGGGATGCTTGGCTTTCAGGTATACCACTGGCTCGAACTCGCTACTCTCGATTTATGGAGCTGAAGCCCCAAATAGCGTAGCTTTTTTCTCTGATGAATTCGCCAACAGTATCTTCGCTACTTTCTCCCCAAATAAGCACAGGGTCACATTCACAGAAGCCGCCACGGTATGGACTGACCCACTTGCCTTAATTGCGCCAGACCCGGAACACTCTCTGGAGGAAGAAAGAGAATGGATTGTCGGCACGTCACACCGGGAACGGGTGCTGGTTGTCGTCTACACGACAAGGGGCGACGGCATCCGCATCATCAGCGCCAGAAAAGCAACCCCTCATGAACGGAGGCGTTATGAAGAAGAAAGTGACTGAATTTCCCTTTGCATCGGCACGGCGCATCACCCCGCAGGAAGTTGCCGCAGCCGGGGAAGCCGTCAAGGAGCAGTTTGGCATCGAGCCGCCGAAGCGGGGACGACCCGCAAAGGATGAGAACGAACGGTAAGAACCCGTTTCCATCCGGCTGCATCCAAAGGTGATTGAGTGGGCAAAGGAAGAAGCAGAGGAGCGAGGGGTGGGCTACCAGACGGTCATCAACGAAACGCTGCTAAAAGCCGCCATGCCGCAGCAGGACACCTTGAACCTATAGCTGTAAAAATATTCGTCCAGCTTAGGGGCTTCTCCAGAGAGTATCGCCAAGAGTCAAACAGTGAGGCTTTAATCTGGCTAGCTCTTGGCTGCTAATTGTCTAATCTATACAAAATTTTACACGATTTTGGTTCTCGACAAATTGACAATGAAACTTTTGGTAGAAGCTATGCGTTGCAAAGTTGCATAGGTTCCTATTTGGAAGTCACTATCATTGATTCGTCATGCATGAGGCTGCAACATCTATCAACACCCTGGAGCAACACGCGCGGAAGCTGCAAGAGAACGGATTCAAAGTAGAGCAATGGGGCAAGAGAATACAAGAACACAGCGACCAGTTGGCGTTGGAACACGGTCAACTAATCGAGGAATGTGGCAGGGTCATTCAGCGCAAAGCAAAACAAGCACATGCTTGCACCAAAGCAGCGCTAGAACAGGAGGACGATTCTCCAGATTTGATGCTGCTGATTACACAAGCACAGTTGGAAGCAAGAATCGCATTTATTGAAGCGCTGGTCATTTTCGCCGGGATGATGCAAAAAAGAATCAAGATGGTCGGGAAGAATCTCTAGCACCATACCGGGTAGGCGAAACCACTCTTGCCGTGAGACACCGAGCGAGAAACCCCACCGGAATTCGTGCTTCCAGACGCGCCACTGCACAAGGGGAGGCAACGCAGAGATAGAATTTTGAAACTGGAACAAATTCATCATATCCGCGTGCCTACACCGGGGCGATCGGATGAAAAGAAAAAGATGTGCCAAAGATTGCAATGAAAGCTCAGCACATAAAGATTGTCTCAAAGATTTTCAGAGAGCTTGGTTTCTTCCTGAAGCTAGCCATTGCCTCAAGCAAAAATTTAGTCAAATATTTGTCGGTAGCTAACCATTAGCTGGTTGTATTCTTGAATTAAGCCCGTGCGTCGCAGCTGACGAAGATGTTTTTCCATCAGAGAATTAGCACTTATCCGATTAATTAATTCAATTCCTATTCCTTCGGATCTAGCCGTTACTAAAAAAAAGAAGCGTTGATTATAAATAGTTGTGAACAATTCTTGTCCCTGACTCAGCTGGCATACCCGAAACAGTAGACCAAATGTCGGATGATGCAGGTAGATTTCCTGGCTCATTGAAACTGAGAGCTAGCAGATGATCTTTAACTTTTGGAGGTCAAACACTTGCCAACTAGGCGAGGAAATTTAAATTATTGAAGATGAACCTATTCTTCCTATGAATTGTTCGATCATTCTGTAATCAGGGCTACAAACATTGTTTTGGCTCGCCACCGCTAACCATTCGGGGTAATGTTACGGTAGCTGTCCCCAGGGGTAAAGTCATCTATAAGTATTACGATCCAAGCATTTCAGCCTTTCAGGTAGTTAAGCTAGGGCGAGGGAGAGCGATCGCCAACTGCCGACAAAAAGTTCCGATATTTACTAGTGTCGGAACTTTACTAGGGACAATGATACAGTCTCAAGATTGTTTTCGCGGTAATCCAGACTATAAATAGGTAAAGTGCCAACTCCCAGAGAAAATTCGGTACTTTTTGGGCAAGTACAGAACAAGAGTGAAAGCTGAATTTTTCTTTCGCTGGCGCTACCGCGTGCTCCTGAGCCGTTGAAAGGTTTGAAACCTAGTCCAGGAAGGACTTCAGAGCTACTTTGCCCCGCGTGACAGCTTCCGTAACACTACCCCAGGACGAGTGCGTGCTATTAATAGGCAAATTACTTTAGGTTCCGCACAGGCAGCGATTGCACACTAAGCGCTTAAGTTGGGGTTGGGGAGTGTGTAGGGGGAGGAGGGAAATATGAAGGGGACCAAGAAAGTCTGGCTAGGGAATAACTTATGAGAATGTGCATTCTCATAAGTAAAACTGGGGATCGCTATGTCAACCGTTGAGTTGAAGTCTTTAGTCCTATCCGAGCCGCTGCCGCTGTCCGTCGCTCCGGCTGCGGTGTATCTGTCTACGCTGGGTCAGAGTTCGCGCCGGACGATGAAGACTGCCTTGGACGCGATCGCGGCATTGTTAACTCAGGGAAGTGCCGACCATTTAACTCTGGACTGGGCTGCTCTACGCTACAAGCACACCTCTGCTATTCGGTTTGCCTTGAGTGAAAAGTATTCCCCCGCGACGGCGAACAAAATGCTGGGGGCATTGCGGCGAGTATTGAAGGAAGCTTTGTTACTCGACTTAATCGATCCGCAGGATTACCAGAAGGCGATCGCCATTTCTGACATCAAATTTTCTAGGGAGCTGCGGGGAAGGGCGCTGACTAGAGATGAAGTATCGCGGTTGATTGACTCTGCTAAGAGAGATCCAAATCCTGTAATGGGAGCCAGGGATGCGGCGCTGATGGCAATCCTACGCGGCGGCGGGTTGCGGCGGGAGGAAGCAGTTAACCTGGAGCTTAAAGATTTGAATACCGCCGATGGCTCCCTCAGAGTTCGTCGCGGCAAGGGGAATAAAGAAAGAACCGTGTATCTGCCACCGCTGTTATTGTCGCTGGTGGAGGACTGGATTTCTATTAGGGGCAAGACCAAGGGGGCGTTACTGTGCCATGTCAGGAAAGGTAGACAGGTAGTGGTGCGAAGTCTCACTCCCCAATCGGTCTGGTTCGTGTTGAAGAACAGGGCGCTTGAAGCTGGAGTAGATGACTTTTCGCCTCATGACTTCCGCCGCACCTTTATTTCAGAATTGTTAGATGCTAGCGTGGACATAGTTACAGTCCAACAGCTAGCCGGACATTCCGACCCAGGCACTACCGCTAGATACGATAGGCGCAAGGAAGAGACAAAGCGCCGCGCTGTACAGGTATTAGATTTGCTATGTCTGTGAGGAATACCTGGGCTATTTACTATTAATAAACATCGAGACAAACAATAGGTATTTAAGAGTAGGACACTAACTTTTGAGTCAAATATCTAACACGAATTAGGTAAACTATGAGCAGATTTACTGATGTTAGTAGCATGAAATAACCAGGATGAGAGGTGAAGTCACCATATCTTCATACCTAGTCTCAATTCTAGTCGAACGAGATGTCCTCAAAAAAATCCGACAAATCCGTTGCTCGATCTGGAATTGTTATAATCAAAAATGCAACTCGTACTGTGGTGGGATAAATTGAACAATTTACTAATCCCTTTGGCTGGAAATCCGGAAACTTCTGGCAACACTGAGCGAATCTCTGAACTTTTGCAGCGATTTGTGTCGCAGCATCAAGGTGATGAAGTGTGCCTGCGGGATCTGTTTGACGAGATGGGAGAGCGGGCATTTGGTCCAACTCTGCTGCTCTGCGCCTTGCCGGAAGCTTTACCTCTGCCGATTGCGGGAATTTCCGCCCTTGTTGCCATGCCCTTGCTGCTGGTTTCTGGTCAGTTAGTGCTTGGATACCAGCAACCAAAGCTACCCGACTTGCTTCTGGAGCAACGTTTCAAAAAAGAACACTGCGAACAGGTGATTTCTGGAGCTATCCCTTTTCTAGAAAAGCTGGAAGGCTTTGTTGAACCACGCTGGTCGTTTTTTACCAGCCCTGAAGCCGAACGGTGTGTCGGTGCGCTCTTGCTAATCCTGGGGTTCATCATTGCCCTGCCAATTCCGTTTGGGAATATGCTGCCAGCGATCGCCATCGTTCTGATCTGTCTTGGCTTAATTGAAAAAGACGGGCTGATAATTGCAATCAGTGGTCTAATTGTCGGCATGACTCCAGCACTTCTATTGTTAGTCCTGTGAACGCTTCGTCCAAATGGAGTAAACTGCAACGCCCGCGCCGTGCAGACATTGAAGATTCAAGCGTGTGGGTAGGAAGAAGGCTG
>NZ_RSCK01000037.1:18816-19377 GCF_003991895.1 Chroococcidiopsis cubana SAG 39.79 | reverse complement strand
ACTCTTTCAGCAGAATCAGGCATTGAGTCATCTTACCGCGTTGTGTCCCTCATCTCCCCCGAAATTTTTCGCTCTCCAAATGGAGTAAACTGCAACGCCCGCGCCGTGCAGACATTGAAGATTCAAGCGTGTGGGTAGGAAGAAGGCTACGCGATCGCTTCACCTAGACACATCAAACCAGAATACGAGTAAATGCGATTGCTGCAAGGGTGTATTGATAGCCGAGAGCCGCGCTACTCGCTTAATATTAGATCGCTCTGGGTAGATAATTTGTGACTTCACAAATGCTCGTCACAACAACCGTCTGTGCAAAAGTATGATCTTGAATAACCTAACCCCTCACTTTTAGCACTTCCATAATTCTTTGAGCCACTTGATAGTTTTGCCAATAACGAGTGTGGGAGTCAATCATGAAGAAACCCGTGTTAACTGGAACATCGACAAGTTCGCACTTCTCATTTTCCTTGTTTCGATTAAACAACTTACCGAGAGGATAGGCAATTGGATCTTCTGAATCCCAAAAGTTAAGCCAAACACGCCCATCACCTCTGACTGGATTCC
>NZ_RSCK01000037.1:12719-18806 GCF_003991895.1 Chroococcidiopsis cubana SAG 39.79 | reverse complement strand
CTCATTTTCCTTGTTTCGATTAAACAACTTACCGAGAGGATAGGCAATTGGATCTTCTGAATCCCAAAAGTTAAGCCAAATACGCCCATCACCTCTGACTGGATTTTTTAATTGGGTAAAGGGATATTCCTGCATCCACAGCGTCCCCTTCCTCATTAAGAACAAACCTATCGGAGATCCCATTGTGAATAAATGACGGCATTGCTGTTGCAATCGCCCAAATTCTTCTGAAGTTGGCTCGGGCACTGGCTCTATAATTGGTTCTGACTTAGGAATAAATAGTTCGTTTTGCTCCCACAGGTTGAAAACGTAATCGAAGGCGACGGCGCAGCCGAGGGAGTGAGCGATAATGCTATAGCTTGCTCCTTGGCTCAGCGGTTGCTGGAGGCTTTTCCAGATATCCTGCCAAACCCTGCGGCGGATGAAGTTTACGTCCTCCGATACATAAGCAATGACATCTCCCAGAAAAAAGCTCATGAAGTCTCTGACATATTTCATGGGATTCAGTGTTTGCTGTCTTAAGTCAGGGAAAGCATCATCATATAGCGTTTGTGCCGCCGTGCTCAAAGGAGGAGTGTGCCATGCCGTGTCAATTCGAGCAAACTTTGATTCAAAGTCAGATTTGGCTAACTTTGATGTCTTCATCAGAAGTCGCCACAAGTCCTCATAGCTTTCACTGGGATTACCCTCACCCATACCATGAATGAAAATCAAATAGTGCTTTTCCATAGCATTTCTCTGAGAACATAATTAACAATTGCAAGCCCAAGCTGGCAGATTCCGCAAACTTGACAAATCTTCGTTCGACTCTCTGTGGGTTGAGCTTTTCCCTGGCTCTGCGTATCGTGCGATCGCGACGTAAACTATCTGGTTTCTTCTGAAAAAGAGTTGATTGTCATAGTAAGACAGCCAGCCGAAAGCACCGACTCAGCTACAGTACTCAAGTATGACCGACACAGGAGGAAACCAAACGCCGCACCGTGCAGAGGTTGAAGATTGGTACGGATAGGAAGAAGGGGCAGCGATCGCCTCGCCAAGACACATCAACTTAGAATATGAGCAGACCAGGCGCAAGGAGGAAACCAAGCGCCGCGCCGTGCAGGTGTTGGATCTGCTTTGTCTGTGACAAACGTGGTGAAGCAACTGCAACGCCCTCGCAGTCCCAGCATTGAAGATCCCTGGTGCGGGTAGGAGGAAGGGATAGCGATAACTTCGTTCAGCTAAACGCTGCGCTACACTCCGTGAACGCTAACGCCGCTAGCTGGGGGAAAGCCGAGATACTTGCATTCAAGGGACATGACGTAAAGTAAGGACTCAATGCGGCAACATTCTCTCCAGCTAATTTAATCTTTTCTGCTGCTCATTACGCGAACGGTAAGTTATCAGTTTATTTAGGATTTTCCTCATTTTTTACGCCCCAAATAATCTCTATCAAACCACCAATAAAAACGCAAATAATCCCGTAGCTAATCATGTAGCTCAAAGTATCAAAAGGTGGATAGTTCTTCGGTTGACCACCTCCGACAAATAGTAGAATTGGCTGCCGAATTAAAGCCACGCTATCAATAGACAAGAGCGCGACCAACACAATTCCTATGATAAATTTTAAATGTGTTGCTAATTTAATATTTACTTGTAGGCAATAAAGCCAAAAGTACATACCTACTAATAAGGCAGCAAAAAGTTCTCCAATATGGATATTATTTCCAGGGGTAATAGAAATTATTTTTGTAGTAATAAAACCTATAGTAATTCCTATTATAAATCCTAGTAGAGCTTTTGGGGAAAATAAGCTCTTGACAAACTCTATAATTTTTTCCATGTTTTAATCCTTCAAGCTCTTTACTTGTTTAATAGGTCTAAATTTTAGAAATATGCATTCAATTTGTTGACTCGATAGTTACTAGTCAGGTGAGAGGGAAAACTTTGCTAATTCAACCGCGCTCTCACAGCAGTTTCCAATTGGGTGGAACATAAGTGAGTAAACTAGCCAACTACATCTTTGTCCGTGGCTAGATTAATGGCTACGCTAACAGAAGAGTTGAGTTCTTTATAAGTCCGAGCATCAGTAAAGCGTAAAAATTCTTTAAGTTTAGACCAACAATTTTCAATTGGATTAAAATCGGGAGAGTAAGGAGATAAGAATTTAACTTTGGCTCCAACAGATTCAATAGCCTCTCTAACTTTTATAGCTTTGTGGGCAGGTAAATTATCCATAACAACAGTTACTCCTGCCCACAGTTCAGGTACAAGAACTTGCGTAACATGGGTAAGAAACGCGGTAGTCCTACAGAAGTAAGGATAAGTCGTAATGAGGTAGAAAATACCAGATAGCTCCAATGTGGTTATCTAGTTTTTTGGGGAAGGATAAGGTTTTACGGACTAAACGAGAAACTCGTTGCCGAAGGGTACAGTTGAATCGTTCAATCAAATTAGTTTTACTACTGTTCCTGCCAACTCTTTTATGCCTAGAGTCGGGAACTACCCGCACATATGCTAATGTTCCCAACCATAGTTCATCGCATTGAATTTTTATTCTCCCCTTTTAGGTGTCTATCTCCTTCTCCAAGAAGTATTACGATCAAATGTCAAGTTACCATCTTGATTAGAAATGACACGATTTAAATCTAACTTTGTGCCTGTTCTCCAGTCCTTACTGTATGTTCTACAGTCCGCCTGTAAAGTAGTTCCACCGTCCCATTTTATATTTTTGCAAGTACTGATATAACCTCCACTTCTTGTTAAATGTCCATCCTTATTTCCTATTCCGCTATTTAAATCCAAAGAAGTATTACGATTATTAGCACTGCGATCTTTGCAAGTTGCATGTAAAAATTGACCCTGCTCCACTCGAATATTTCCACAGCTACGAGAAAAATTTCCAGCTAAAGCTTCTTTCCCTAAAGGGTTCAAACAAGCAACTGTCAAAGAGACAAAGCATAATAATGATAATGTTCTGTTGTTTGTCATTGTTTTGACGCTCACTGATTTTTGTTGGTTGTGCGTTAGGAAAGCGTGAGATAGGCTTCTATCTGTCTAAAATGTAATGAATTCCAACGCTCAACTTCTTGTAGATTCTTACAATGATTTGTCACATTCTTATGGTTTTAGCGCACCTGCTTGGGTGTCACTTTCACCCTTTGTTTTAATCTAGCGTTATACTCTGACCAGTTGCGAACCTTGTAGCTCACAGTGCTACCCAGTTTTTGGTGGTACTTAAATCCTCTTTTTGTGCGACAACGCTGCTCTTGGGAGTAAAAATTATGGAAATGCGAAAACTAGGCAGTCAAGGACTCGTGGTTTCCGAATTAGGATTAGGTTGCATGGGCATGTCTGAATTTTATGGGAGTCCCAACGATCGAGAATCGATCGCCACCATTCATCGTGCTATCGATCTAGGCATCAATTTTCTTGATACCTCAGATATGTACGGTCCATTCATCAACGAGCAGTTAGTTGGACAGGCGATTCGCGATCGGCGCGATCGAGCGATCGTGGCAACTAAGTTTGGCAATGTTCGCACACCCGATGGGCAATTTCTCGGCATCAGTGGTAAACCTGAGTATGTTCATTCTGCCTGTGATGCTTCCTTACAGCGCTTAGGTATTGATACGATCGATCTGTATTATCAGCATCGCGTTGACCCAACAGTACCGATTGAAGAGACAATCGGCGCAATGGCAGAATTAGTACAGCAAGGCAAAGTCCGCTACTTGGGTATGTCAGAAGCAGCTCCAACCACGATTCGACGGGCACAAACTGTTTATCCGATCGCAGCATTGCAGACGGAATACTCATTATGGAGTCGCGATCCAGAGGATGAAATTTTAGCTACAGTGCAAGAATTAGGCATTGGCTTTGTCGCTTACAGTCCATTAGACCGAGGTTTCCTTTCTGGTACAATTACTAAACCTGAAGATTTAGATCCAAACGATTTCCGTAGTCACTCACCTCGATTTCAAGGCGAGAATTTCTACAGAAATTTGCTGGTGGTTGAGCAGCTACGGGCGATCGCACTGGAAAAAGGCGTGACTCTTAGCCAACTTGCCCTTGCTTGGCTTTTGGCACAGAGAAAAGATATTGTGCCAATTCCAGGAACGAAGCGCCGTCAGTATCTAGAAGAGAATATTGCAGCAGTGGATATTATCCTGACATCAGAAGAGCTACAACTTATCGAAACTGTAGCACCGAAAGGAATTGTCATGGGCGAACGCTATGCCCCTCAACATATGAGCGCTGTGAATCATTGAAATCAGCCCATTATTCACCTAGATTGGTCACATTCTTATGGTAAAGGGCGCACCTGCTTTGGTGTCACTCCGGTGAGGCGTTTAAAGTGTCGTGTCAAGTGGCTTTGGTTAGAAAAACCCACTTGTAAGGCAATGTCTGCGATCGCTAAATCCGTTTTTGACAGCAGCAATTTCGCCCGTTCCACTCGCTGTTGAACCACGTACTGGTGCGGCGAAATCCCTGTAGCGCGTTTGAATAAGCTGGCAAAGTAAGTCGGGCTGATATTAATAACTTGGGCAATTTCAACCAGTGATAAATCTCGGTCGAGGTGAGTATGAATATACTCAATCGCTTGCTGCAACCGAGTACGAGTTAAGCTTCTGTCTTCAAAAGCGATGGGCTGCATGAAGGTAGAATAGTGCCGCAGCAGATGAATGACTAACACTTGGGTCAATGATTCGACATATAATCGCCCCATGATTCCATCTGACTGCAACTCAGCCAACAGCAGCATCGCAATATGATGAAGTTGTGAATCTTGCTTACCGAAACAGTTCATCAGGTCGATTCGGTCTATATCAATTTCGGATGCTTGGGCGGCTTGTTCGATCGACTCCGGTTTTAACCAAATATGCAACTGCTGCTGTTTGGGACGGTTGGTATCCCTTCTGGGGCTTCGCCAGGAACTCGGATATCCTGCGGGAACAAAGATGCTGTCTCCCTTTTGAAGGATTGACTCATGCAGGCGATTATCGCGTTTCTGGATCAAGGGGGCGGGTTGCCCTAGGGGTAAGATGAGCCGATGATCGGATAGGGCAGGACTTTTAGCTTCATTTGGAGTTGGAGAATATTGACATTGTTCAACCAAGATGCCATTCCAACTCAATTGCTGACTGGACAGCACCAGAGTTTTAGTCGAGCGTTGCCTGAGTTCGAGCGGGCTAACAAGGTTCTGTATCACAGATTTTGTTTCCGGCATTGAGCTTATCTTATTTGACCTAGTGCCACTCTTACAATGGGTTATGTTGCAAAGAATTGTAACCGTTTTTCAGCACGTTCTGGCAAGGCGAAAATATAGGGTTCGTGTGACCAAATCCAGCCTACGAAGAAACTATCGTGCTGTATACCTTTCAGCCTTTGAAGCGCTTTTTCTGTGCGCTCCTACTAAAGGTGTATGTTACCCAAATGAAAACCGCTATCATACTGCACTACCAAACAACCGTCTCAGAGCTCATCTGCTCCTATCGGCTTGCCATAGTGCGATCGCTGGTGTTTGACAAGCGTAAAGAATAAACTAAACGCCGTAGCAAGCGTTTGCTAGAACTTGATTTGGCTAGAATGTATAACACCCGTCCTACCATTACACGCATCAGTGTAGTACCAGGCACATCGCCCTCATCCTGAAATTCATCCAGCCCATCGTCTTGAGCTGTCGCATCGAAGCATCTACCAGTGGAAATCCAGTTTCTCCCTCCTGCCACGCCCCGTACAATTCCTGCTTTTGGGGTGTTAGTGCATCCGACGAATACCATTCATCGAATTCTGGGTAGCGGTTAGCGTGCGCTATTTCTGGATGTTGGTAGAGTCGTTGAGTAAAACTGTCGCGCCAGCGCAGGCGATCTCGGAATGCTTTGAGAGAGAATTCAGCTTTGGGTTGGTTGGATAACTCTGCTGCCCTGGCTTTCGTGCGTTGGTAGATAGTGCGAGTTGAGATCGTACCGAAAGCTATATGAGGCGAGAGGTGAGACGTAGCACCCTTCTGTGCTAGCCAGGGGCGAGACAGTTTCCAGTGATAGCCGTGAAATCGAGAGCCAAGAAACGAGTCCAGCGTTGCGTTAGCGGAGCTGAACGAAGTTA
>NZ_RSCK01000037.1:0-12709 GCF_003991895.1 Chroococcidiopsis cubana SAG 39.79 | reverse complement strand
TTCCAGATATCCTGCCAAACCCTGCGGCGGATGAAGTTTACGTCCTCCGATACATAAGCAATGACATCTCCCAGAAAAAACGTCATGAAGTCTCTGACATATTTCATCGGATTCAGAGTTTGCTGTCTTAAGTCAGGGAAAGCATCATCATATAGCGTTTGTGCCGCCGTGCTTAAAGGAGGAGTGTGCCATGCAGTATCAATTCGAGCAAACTTTGATTCAAAGTCAGATTTGTCTAACTTTGATGTCTTTATCAGAAGTCGCCACAAGTCTTCATAGCTTTCGCTGGGATTACCCTCACCCATACCATGAATGAAAATTAAATAGTGCTTTTCCATAGCATTTCTCTGGAAACATAATTAACAATTGCAAGCTAGGGTTTGCAGATTCCGCAAACTTTACAAATTTTTGTCCAACTCTAGGCAAGTTCAGCTTTTCCCTGGCTCTGCGTCTCGCGCGATCTTCCGCTGCGTAAACTATCTGGTTTCTTCTGAAAAAGAGTTGATGGTCATAGTAGGACAGCCAGCCGAAAGCAACGACTCAGCGAAAGCACTCAAGTATGACCGACACAGGAGGAAACCAAACGCCGCACCGTGCAGGTGCTAGATCTTCTATGTCTGTAATCTTTGCTAAATATTAATGCCTTTATCAATCGGTACAAGCATAGGTAGCATCCAGGTTGAGCATGGCGTTATGCTTAGTTACTTCCTACCATCATTCAAGTGCTATTTAATACGTTTTTAGAAACCTTTTGATTCTTTTAATTGGCTGCTACCCACTGTAAATATTGTATTTCAGCGAGATTTAGTTGCAGTTCAATTTAATACCTGTACCATCCTCAAAGTTGAGCCTAACTAACTCTCGTCTTTGCTTTTCTTATCACAAAATGCTCGGAAGAAGCATCATTACCTGCTCCTCAAAACAGCGATCGTTCCGAAATTGAATCAAATGCTCGTGTAATAAACATAGAACTTTTTGATTTTGCAGCTTCAGGATTTGAATAGCACACTATTAAAATTACTCGACTCAAAGATCGGAAGTTCTAAGTTTCAGAGGCAAATATTGCTATGTAAATAGCAAGTTAGTGGAGAACACGAATTGAATTGCTAACTAAAAAAGCACAATAAGGAGAATAAAATGGAATATGCTAATATGTTCACCGAATTAGAACCATTTGGCGAGCCAGATTGCGAATCTGAATTAAAGTTATTAGGTACTGATGAATATAGCAAATATTATTTTCAACACACTCCTTTTAACCAAGAAGTAATGAGTCGTAAAACTTTTTTAATTATCGGTAGAAGAGGCACGGGAAAGACAGCACTTTCTCATTTCTTTTCTTTTCAGAAAGTTATTCCTAACGCCGCAGTAATTGATGTTGATGAACCTGCTGCTTTCCAACAAGTTATGTCCAAAATAGCAGAAAGTGCAGCGCAAAGCCGCGAAGTTGCTATTCCTCGACTAGTGAAAATTTGGGAATTTGTCATCTGGTCAATTATATTTCGTCAGTTTCAAGAAAAAGATCTGAGGATTAAAGCAGCCTGTATATTTGGAGATGGGAAAGAAAAAGTATCTGCCTTCATTCTCCACGTACTTAAAGCACTCATGACTAAATTTCTCAAAACAGATAATAGTCTTGCTGATGAGCTAGAAAGTTTAATTAGTAGTGAAACTATTCAAACAGCAAAAGCAGCCGTCTTAGAAGTTGCTAAAAAGAATCCAATTATTGTAGCAATTGACACGCTGGAGAATTATGCAGTAAAAGACCAATCCATGATGCGAGCTACTGCTGCTCTCATTCAGTGCGCGTCGAATTTTAATAGAGAATTCTCGCAGCATAATCTTCATCTAAAATTATTTATTATGGCTGAAATTTTTCCATATTTGAAAGAAGAAATTTTACTCAATACCCTCAAATCAATTCGCCATGAAGTCTATTTACATTGGCGACCCAAAGACTTACTCAAGCTAATTAGTTGGCGTTTATGGCGGTATTTAAAGTTTAATAACATCAATGGTTATTACGAAAATAAAACTGACTGGGATAAGCACAGGGATGTTTTAATTGAGAAGTGGGAGCCTTTCTTTAACAGACATTTAAAAAATGAATTTAATTTGGTAGAAAAGTCTTTTCCCTACGTGCTACGCCACACTCAAATGCGTCCGCGACAGTTAATTGTGTTGTGCAACTCCATTGCTAAATGTGCCCAAGAAAAAGGAAATTTTCCAAAATTTACAACAGAAGACATCATTATGGGTGTCAAACAAGGGGAAGAACTGTTAGCAGACGAAGTATTTAATTCTTATAGTTCGCTCTACCCCCGTGCAGCTAGAATCGCAGAAGCGTTATCTGGTCTTCCTTTGATTTTTAAGGGTAACGAACTCGATCGACGAGCTTCTCAAACCGCATCTCAATGGACTGCTGGCGAATATTCCCCTTCAGCCTTTCGCCAGCTTGTAGCTGAACTCGGCATTGTAGGAAGGGTTAGGCAAATTGACGAAAGAGCAGGAATTGTTGAAGCAGATTTTGAGTACGCAAATAATAGCCGTCTTCCGTTATTAGTTGGTGATACTTGCGTTATCCATCCAATGTTTTACAAAAAACTGAATATTCAAATCACAAAAAATCTGTGCGTGTATCCATTCCCCGACCATGAAGAATTTAAAATTTTTGATGTTGCTTAGAGGGGCATTGTTACCATACAGTATTTTTATACTATTTCAAGAGCTTTGATTAAGAAACTAAGCGTCGCGCAGTCCAAGCATTGAAGATTTTTGGTGCGGGTAGGAAGAAGGCTGCGCGATCGCTTTCGGTCTATTGAATTGAACAAACAAGCCTGGAATAGGTTTGCTACAACTAAATCGCTCAACGTCACTCCAGTTTTTTTGTACCGAAATTCTTACCTTGCTTCAAAATTCAGCTCCTCTTGTCTGCGTCGATATTCTTGATACTGCTTATCCTTAACCTGCCAATATTTATCCACTGTAGTTTTAGCAATCGCAGCCCCATCATACTCATCGCCTCCTTGGGCAACCAATCGCTCCCTCACCCGTTTACGCAAATCCGCGACAACCTTACCGTTGACTTTCCGAGTTTGCGACCAATCTAATATAGGTGCGGGGTAGTGACTTTCACCCTGGTAAACTCCAGAGAGAATTTCAGGTAAGCTGTAACCCTGCAATTGGGGAATCCACTGGTAGATAAATCTTAGATCGGAGTCCTTATCTTCTATATTCTTATTCGGGTTATAGATGCGGAAGGTATCGGACAGCGGGTTAGTCACCCCTGCCTGCATCTGCCACTGCCAGTTGTCGATCGCCAAGTCACCATCAACTAGGTAGTTCATGTAGTGTCGCGCCCCGTGATGCCAGGAAACGCCACAGTTAATTGTTAGGAAGGTGGCACACATCGCCCTCATCCTGAAATTCATCCAGCCCATTGTCTTGAGCTGTCGCATTGAAGCATCCACTAGCGGAAAGCCAGTTTCTCCTTCCTGCCAAGCTTCAAACAATTCCTGTTTTTCTAGTTTTAACTCATCCGATGAATACCATTCGTCAAATTCTGGGTAGCGGTTGGTGTGGGCTATTTCTGGATGGTGGTAGAGTCGTTGAGTAAAACTATCGCGCCAGCGCAGGCGATCGCGGAATGCTTTAAGGGAGAATTCAGCTTTGGGAGAGTTGACTAGTTCTGCTGCTCTAGCTTTGGTGCTTTGATAGACTTGCCTTGTTGATATCGTGCCAAATGCTATGTGGGGCGACAAGTGAGAAGTCGCACCCTTCTGCGCCAGCCAGGGACGAGACAGTTTCCAGTGGTAGCCGTGGAATCGAGAGCCAACAAATGATTCTAATGTTGCGATCGCGCTGCTTTCTCCTCCAATGAAATACTTGCTATCTCCTTGCCAAAATTGACCGTACTTCTGCTTCAATTCCTCAAATGTCAACTGTGGCAGGTTAAGAGACAACTGTGGGGTATTGATGTGAGTAGGAGCTTGATATAGCGGTTGTCTTTGATAGGTGTAGTATTCTTCATACCAAGAGTCGCGGCGATCTGACTCTTGCAGGAAGCTGCTCAAACCTATATGACACTCAAGATTTGATTGGCGGTAGAAGTCAACGATCGTGCGATCGCGTTCGATGCCATACTCCACCTGCACGTCTCTGTTGAAGAATAGCTTGGGACGATGACCTTGTTGCAGTAGCTCTCTAGCGAGACTTTGGAGGAGATCTACAGTCTTCCCCTCAAATAAATACAGCTGACTGCCCCGCTGTCTGAGATTAGAGTCTAGGTTTTCTAGCGACTCAAATAAAAACCTGACCCTTGCCCTACCTACATCCGGCTGTTGGTAAAACCAGGGATCGATGATAAAACAGGGTAAAACTTCGGCTTTGCCAACTGCTGCTAGGGCAACGATTTCGTTGTCACTAAGTCGCAGGTCGCGGCGAAACCAGAGTATATTCATCGCTCAGTTTTTACAGTACTTCTGTACTATAAACTAGGGTTAGGCTAGCTAGCAACGCGCTTATGATGTAGCCAAAGTTCTGTACTATCGATGTCTACTCTACCCCAAACGCCACAAGCCCAAGCTACCCCACAGTATGAATACCTTACAGGGGTAGTCGAGCGGCTGACATTCCACTCAGAGGAATCGGGATACACTGTAGCGCGGTTAAAAACATCACAATCTCGTGACCTAATTACGATTGTCGGTAGCTTTGCCAATATTCAGGCAGGACAAACATTGCAGCTTACTGGTCTGTGGCGGGAGCATCCTCAGTATGGCGCTCAGTTTCAAGTCACGCACTATAGAGAAACTAAACCTGCAACCATAACAGGGATAGAGAAATATCTAGGTAGTGGCTTAATTAAAGGAGTGGGACCCGTGACAGCACGGCGGATCGTCGCTCATTTTGGTTTGCAAACACTCGATATTATTGAAACTCAGATAGAACGCTTGGTTGAAGTTCCAGGCATCGCCAAAAAGCGCATCAAGATGATCCAGACTGCTTGGGAAACCCAAAAGGCTATCAAAGAAGTGATGCTTTTCCTTCAGTCGCACGGTGTTTCAACCACTTTTGCTGTCAAAATTTATAAACAGTACAATGATGCAGCGATCGCCACTGTCACCAACAACCCTTACCAGTTGGCAACAGATATATATGGTATTGGGTTTATTACAGCCGATGCGATCGCTCGTAACCTGGGCATTGCCCCTGACTCCGAGTATAGATACCGTGCTGGGATCGTCCACGTCTTGGGAGAAGCAGCAGAAGACGGACATTGTTTCTTGCCCCAAGCCGAACTAGTGGAGCAGGTAGTGAAGCGGTTGAGCATTAAAGACCACCAACCCAATTCCCGGGCGATCGCCCAACTGCTGGTGCAAATGGGGATGGAAGAACAATTGATAATGCAGGGGCATCGAGAGCATGAGTTTATCTACTATCAGCCGTCTTTCTATTACAGCGAACAGAATTTAGCATCTCAGCTTCACCATTTGCTTGCTCGTCCGGTGGCAGTAGATTTACCCCGCGTACTTAACTGGATTGAGCGATTCACCCAAGCCAAGGGGATTGAGTTATCTGCCCAACAGCAACAAGCAGTGGAGATGGCAGCGAGTCAAAGGGTAACGATTCTTACTGGTGGTCCTGGCACGGGGAAAACTTTTTGCACCCGCACTATTGTTGCACTCTGGAAAGCAATGGGTAAGTCTATTGTCCTAGCTTCACCCACTGGTAGAGCAGCCCAGCGGTTGAGTGAAGTCGCTCTCATGGAAGCCAAAACCATACACCGTCTGCTAGAGTTCGATCCCAAGACAATGAAGTTTAAACGGGATGCCGATAATCACATCGAAGCACGGGCGATTGTAGTGGATGAAGCCTCGATGCTGGACTTGTTTCTGGCTCACTCCCTGCTCAAGGCAATTCCGCCCGATGCTCAACTATTGCTAGTAGGTGACATCGACCAGCTGCCGTCAGTGGGACCAGGCAACGTGTTGCGAGATTTAATTGCATCAGAGCAAATCCCAGTCGTGCGGCTGACGCAAGTATTTCGACAAGCGGCACAAAGTTACATCGTCAGCAACGCCCACCGGATCAACTCCGGTCAGTATCCGCTGTTGGAATCTGTTTCTCTAAATCCCAACTCAGATTGTTTGTGGTTGGGAGCACCAGAGCCACAGTATGGAGTGCAGGGAATTCAAGAACTGGTCACTGACGTGATTCCACAGTTAGGTTTTGACCCTGCCAGGGACGTACAGGTGTTGTGTCCCATGACCAGGGGAGAAGTGGGGACGCGCCACCTCAACGGCGTTTTGCAGGGTTTAATCAATCCCCCGTCAGCTAGCAAGGCTGAGATTAAGTCAGGCTCTATTGTATTGCGAGTAGGCGATCGCGTCATCCAGCAAGTCAACGATTACGACCGCGAAGTTTTCAATGGCGACTTGGGAACCATCACTGCAATTGACTTAGAGGAACAGGAAGTAACCGTGCAGTATCAGGAGCGAAGGGTCACTTACGACTATGCAGACTTGAATGAAATTACACTGGCATTCGCTACAACTATTCATAAGAGCCAGGGCAGCGAGTATCGGGTGGTGATTTTACCTTTATACATGCAGCACTACATGATGCTCTCGCGTAACCTGCTCTATACAGGTTTGACCCGTGCCAAACAGTTAGCGATCTTAGTCGGTCCATCGAAAGCCATTGGTCTAGCAGTTAGACAGGTGAAGGACGCTGGACGATATACTCTACTGGCGCAGCGGTTAATAACCCAGCTAGCAACGCGATTTTAACCGCTACCCCAAGTTACCCAGTTACGTGACGTTCCTGTAGGCATTTTTGCTCCACTTAGCTCTGTCTGGCTCAAATTTGTTTGGGTCAAGTCTGCCCCCGTCAGGTTGGCTTCACTGATATTAGCCTCGCTCAGATTAGCCTGACTCAAATCGGCTCCACTTAAATCTGCTTCGCCCAGATTAGCCGCCACCAGATGAGCGTGAACCAAGACAGCACTGCGTAAGTCGGCACGACTCAAATCGGCACGACTCAAGTTGGCTCCACTTAAATCTGACGCAATTAAATTAGCATCACTCAGGTTCGTACCAGTCAAATTTGTCCCAACTAAATCGGCGTTAGTTAGGTTCGCTCGAACTAGGTTGACACCACTCAGGTTTGCCCCACTTAGATCTGCTCCACTCAAATCTGCTCCGCTCAAATCTGCTCCACTTAAGTCTGCCCTTGCCAGGTTTGCCTGATGAAGGGATATTCCTTGAAAGACTCTTGTTCCTGTCTCATATTGACCGATCAATTGATGAGTATTCATTTTGCCGTCCTCCAGAGGGTATGGATACGCCAGTCTAGCCGCTAGTTTTCCTCCCAAAATTCAGCTAGACGTTGTGAAGTCGGACACCCCTCGGAACACCCAGGAAAAACCCTTTAATTTCAGTAATTACCTACAATTTTTTGGCTCTAACTCAAACCTTTAGCTTCATTTTCCTACAGTTTTCGAGTTAACTTTAGTGCGATTAACACAAATAAATAAAAACCAACAGAGCCACGCTTTTCTGCGAATGGGGCTAATCTATATGAGCAACTAAGTCGCGAGCGCATAAAAGCCTAAAGTGACTCAAACACAGCAGTAAATCCATCCAAATTTTGACAATCATCTTGAAAGGCTTCGGCATCTCCTACATCCTCAATTTTGTATTCCATGAGGCGCTTGCCATCCGGCATTCTTTTGGAGGAGGTACAAGTGCTCGGGTACTTATCTGCTATAGCTAGAAAGTCAGAACTCAAGCGTTTCCAAGCATCAGATGAACAGGTGATGGTTACAAGCCACATATCTTCGTTGATTTAACTCAAGCGATCGTAAAAACAAGATGTATTATTATCTCCGATTCTTGGGTGCTAGGAGGTGCGATAATAACGTTTACGCAACGCTTACGCTTTTGAGAGTCTGACGCTGGCTCAGGTTGGCTCGGGCAATACCTTGGGAAGAGAAAATTCTGTTGTTACGACACCTTAATTGTCTTTGTCAAAAGAAGTTATGCATCATGGAGGCAGAGCAACCCACCTAGCGAGGAAAAGTGAGATGACAAGAGTTAACAACCCGCGTCCCGACAACTTGATGCCAGCACTACTAGAGGTTTGTGATAGTGGCAGGTGCGGTACGCTTGAGTTTTCTTGTGTAGTTGATACGCTGAAAACTATGAGTCATGAAGAAGTAGCTGCTTGGTTAGAAAGTCATGAAGCAAGTTACGACGAGATCGTGAAGAAAGAATTTTCTGGGTGGCTCAAAGAGCATTCCCCTTACGAAGAAGAATCTATTGCCCAAGATGCGGCTGCGGCAACCGGATTAGGAATGCCAGAGGATTCATTTAGTTGAGCTTGCGCCGAAAGCGCGAAGAGGGCGATCGCCTCACACCGTGTCGTCTTTCCAACCACATTCTTGATTTGGACAATCCCAATGTACCCGTGCTGTAAAATCCCGTTCTATCGCAGTGCTGCATTGTGGGCATTTCCCAGTAAACATTGGATGCGAATCGGGGTGATAGTATCATCAAAGCAAAAAACAGAGTTAAGGATTATATTCCTGTGATAACGATAAAAAAGCAGGTTTTAAGATTTTTCCTTTATCCTTTGTTGTGTCAAGGGTATGCACACTTTATTCCTGTGATAACAATCCTTATCATAGGAATTTTGGGTGACCGAAGCTGCTATTTAGCTTCTGCCAAAAAGACTATGCACAAAGGCTTTCAAGCTTAACCCAGTTTATTGTTCCATTGCTACTCGCACGCCGATCGCCGCTGGATTTTGACCAAAGCGAATCGATTGTTTGCAAGTCCGCACAAGGGAAAGTTTCTATATCCTCCTCTCTCAGCCAACCTGCTGTAACGCGACCGGAGATTTTGAGCATAATTGCCCCCGTCTCCTCATCAGCCTTTTTCCATTGACCCGACGAGATTAAATCGCGTAAGGGCGTGTAGTCCACACCTACATCTGATAGTAGTTCATCGTCTTCTAACACTCTTGCTGTTTCCTCATACAATCCTGCTCAAATTTTCTCACTTTTGTTCTCAAACCCGATCGGGAGGAAAAGCCTTAGATAATGTAGCAAAATTACGGCTGCTAAACCCTGTTTCCGACAAATTAATGGCATCAGCAAGTGACTTCAACTAAGTCGGGGAGGAAGTAGCGCGGTGGTATTTTCTCCGGAGGTGAGCCACAGCGTTATTTGCTCGTGCCAATTCATACATTTCATCTATTCCTACTGTTGCAGCAACATTTCCTTCTTCATTAAGTATTTGCAATGGACCATGTAAAATCGTCAGCATGAGAGCGCCTTCATCTGTTGCTGGTGCATGAGTCACGCCGCCAGCTTCCGCCATGTAATCGTTGGCAAAAACTTTTCCGTTATCGTAGAAAAATGAACCCTCAAGCATAAATACTTCGACTTGGGCAAGGTGTTTGTGCGGTGCGAATCTCGCTTTTGGAGCGAAAGTGTTGACTAGCACCATATATCCACGATCCTCGTCAAAATTGAGTATCTTATACGAAATGCCTTCTAGTCCAGGTGCAGATAAACGAGTCCAGGGTACCAAGTCGCAGCGAACGATTTTGCTTCCATCATTCAGAATGCTATGTTCGCGAGTGTCCGTTAATGTTGAGGAGCTTAGCATATTACGTCTCCTGTGAAGTTCGAGCTTCTAGGGCGAGAAAAATCTCTAGCTTTGTTCTGCTAATTATGACTTCAGAGTTCTGCTTTCTTTTTACAAGAAAACTGATTTTTCGTAAAAATTATTCACAGGAAATTTCGGTTAGTGCGAATGTGACTCGCACTAACCGCCTCTACACTTTTGAACCACAGCAGATTATCAACATTTAGTTGTTGCGTTCTCAAGCCACCATTGGAACCAAATCAGCGAGAGCCTCTTCTCCGCTCTGCAACCCGAACGAGCTACTAGACCAGAGACACTGGTAATGGACGAGACAGCCCTGGTGCGATGGAAGTCCCAAATCTACGACTACCAGCAACGAGTAAGGGAAAGTGAGCCATTGCAGCAGACAGCATTGTTTGACCTGACTCCGGCGCATTGCGATCCCGATAGCATTGACCCGTTTTCGCTACGACTGCACCCATCAGAATTCTATCGCTTGCCCGATAATGACAGTGAGGCTTGTCTATATTTCATCATTGATAACACCCTTCCTATCCTGCTGTACGTAGGGGAGACGAAGCGCACGCCATCGCAGCGGTGAAAAGGCGTACATGATGCAAAGGAGTATGTTGCCAATTATGTCAGCTTGAATCGTAAGCACAAGCTTGACGTAGCAGTGGTAGCGGCTTTTTGGTGGGATGTGCCAGCGAATACCAAATCGAGGCAGCAGCTAGAATTGGCGCTGATTCAAGCATTGGCGATCGCCGTTTAATAAGGAGAATTGGGACAGGTGGGGGCAGCCGTTTGGCAAGTAAGGGGGAGCAATCGCTCCCTATGCGCCCCCAAAGCGATTGCGATGCCGAAGGCGGTTCGCTTCGCGACCATCGTGCCGTTGGTCAAAATCGACGATTGGACCCTTCGGTACAATTCGATTGGGATTAATCTCGGTCATGCTCATGTAATAGGCACGCTTGGTATAGTTTAGATTGCACGTCGCTTTGAACTCAGGAATTTGATATAGAGCCAGTAGATAATTCCAGAGGTTGGGATAGTCGAGAATTCGCCGCAAATTGCATTTAAAGTGACCGTAATACACTGAGTCGAAGCGATACAGTGTTGCAAACATACAAATATCGGCTTCTGTAAGGCGATCGCCACATAAATAGCGTTGCTTGCCCAGAACGATTTCCCATCGATCTAAACTCTCGAACAGTTGGGTCACGGCTTCTTCGTAGGCGGCTTGCGATGTTGCAAAACCAGCGCGATAGACACCAGCATTGATTGGTAGATAGATTGCATCAATGGTTTCATCAATCTGCTGTTGTAGGTTGTGTGGATATAAATCTACTTGCTGAGTTGCCAATGAAGCAAACTCCACGTCAAACATCCGCACGATCTCGCGAGATTCGTTGTTGACGATGGTTTGAGATTGCTTATCCCACAAGACGGGAACAGTGACTCGTCCCGTGTATTTGGGATCGGCTTTGAGATAAATCTCTTGCAGATATTGAGCGTGATTCACCCAGTCAGGAATAGCTCCTGGTGCTTGACTAAACATCCAGCCTTTATCGCTCATAATCGGATCGACAATCGAGACTGAGATAGCATCATTCAACCCTTTGAGTTCGCGCATAATCAAGGTACGGTGCGCCCACGGACACGCTAAGGAAACGTAGAGGTGATAGCGTAGAGCTTCTGCCTTAAACCCGCTTTTGCCATCGGCACTCACGCGATCGCGAAACGTTGTTGGGATCTCATGGAAATCAACGCTTTGATTTTGCTCGTTCTCATCGGTTATCCATTTACCTGCAACCATCATTCCTGATGCCATAACCTTCTCCTAAATGTATTGGTGTAATTGTGCCGTTGCTACTATAGTTAATTCGCTCAAAGTGTTATTAGAGTAGGCTTAAATTGTCGTTTTTTTTGAGTGATACTGTTAATTGCACTCGCAGCAGTCTAAAGTATTAGAGCAATCGCAAATAATAAAGGGTGCAGTATCGGATTGCACCCCAGTTTAAACATAAAGATTTAAATTTAAAATTGAATTGTTGTTATATAGCTTCACGACTCACGCGCTAGATTCCAGAAAATCTATTCTGGATTAAGAAGTTTAGCCAAGGACAGCACCATGCTGCTACTCGGTTCTTGCCATTGTGGGGCAGTAAGCTTTAGTGCCAATAGCCCACAAACCTATCCCTACATGCGTTGCTACTGCTCCATCTGTCGTAAGACAGCGGGGGCTAGTGGATATGCCATCAACCTCGCTGGAACAACACAACTTTGAAAGTAGAGGGCGAGGAAAATATTACCGTTTACCGCACTAAAATTCAGAATCCTGAAGATCCAAAACCATATCAGAGTGAAGGAGAGCGCCGATAAAAGTCGTCATTGCGGCTCGTGCTTGTGGGTTTACGATCGGTTGTATCTTGTATACATTTACCGTACCCCGTAAAGCGCCACTCTACCTATCTTTTGGCAGAACATTTCTACTGCTAATTCTGCTGCAATGTGCATTATATGTTTTACCACTTAACATCAGGGCAAGCAATTTGTGATCGAAGCTGTAATTTTCGATATAGACGGAACACTGGTTGATACTGTTGACTTTCACGCGCAGTCATGGGAAAGAACCTTCCAACACTTTGGTCATCAAATTCCTTACGAGCAGATCCGCACCCAAATTGGTAAAGGCAGTGACAAGTTAATGCCTGTCTTTTTCTCAGTTGAAGAACTGAATAAATCAGATGGCGGTCAAAGCCCCACCAAAGGCGAACGTATGCGAGATTACCGTCGGGAACTCTACAAGCGTGAATATCATCCCCGCATCAAAGCTTTTCCTCAAGTGCGTGAGTTGTTCTTACGAATCAAAGCAGATGGCAAGCGCATTGCTCTAGCTTCCTCTGCGACAAAGGACGATTTGGCAACCTAAATACAGCTCCTGAATGTTAAAGAACTGGTCGATGCTGCAACCACTATAGCACTACGAAGTTAAATTAGGACGTTATAGTAGGGATAGCAGAGCAATTGGGAATTAGTATGGCAGCCCCCTACAG
>NZ_RSCK01000036.1:0-61875 GCF_003991895.1 Chroococcidiopsis cubana SAG 39.79 | reverse complement strand
GAATCCTTAATAGAGCATCCTACAGTTGATTTTTCTCCTTTTTGCCTCGTTTAAGATTTACTTTATGAATAGCCTCTTAGTAAACCAACTACACCAACAAGTTTAATCCCAAAATCGCCTGCTAAAAGAGCATAGTGAAGTTCGTAAACCTTCATTAAAAATTGCTGCCAGATGTCTTGTCCAGATAAACTATCTCCCAAAACTGCCCCCGTATAAGGGTGAACATAGGCTGTTGCCCATTCATCAGTTTTGCTTTTGATAAAAATGTTTATTGGTTCGCCAGGAGTGGCGGGAAGAAAAACCCGTTGCAGAATAATATCTGGTTGTTGAGCGTAATGAGTTTGGACGCGCTCTAGAATTGTGGCAATGGGTAATTGTTGTCCTTGAGGAGTAATTTTTCCGATTTGTTGGTGTAGAATGAAGTCACTAATCTCATGTTGAAAAACCAACAAACCACCTGTTAAGCCAACAATAATTAGCACCAATCCCAAGGCTAAACCAAGATATCGGTGCAGTGTAAAGCTATATTGCGTAGTTTTTTAGAGTTCATGGTAAATGCTTTTATTGAGATATTCGTGTTAATAACTCCTTTTTTTCCCTCCCCTTGACACCCAGAGAGCTGCTCTCTAGCTCCCTCCCCTTTGCAAGGGGAGGGTTGGGGAGGGGATACTTCCGCAATTGGCGAATCGCCTGTGAAACAACCTCCAATACCTGATTCAAATTCTCATAAACCTCTCGATTAGTAAATCGCAAAACTTTAGCGCCCGTTGCTTCAAGAAAAACTTGCCTTTCGCGGTCATAATTCGGTACTCCGTCTTGGTAATGACTATCTCCATCAATTTCTATAGCTAGTTTAAATTCGGTTGAATAAAAATCAATTACAAATGCATCAATGCTGTATTGTCTACGAAATTTACAGTTGTCAATCTGCTGACACCTAAGTTTTGACCAAATCATCTTTTCAGCTAGCGGCATATTTTTGCGAAGCGATCGCCTTTTCTCTTGTTCGGACGTTTTGTTGTAGAGTTTCGTCATAGCTATTTCTCAGAACTATTTCACTTAGTTTTCCCTTTACCCTCCCCTGCCCTCCCCTTGCAAAGGGGAGGGAGTAGGATAAGGATTTAAAACTCCCACGAAACTGTTCCTTGTACAGTGAAAGGCGCACCAGGGGGAACATTTCTTCTGTTCTGCACCCCCACAAAGTATTCGACATCAAGCAAGTTTTTGAAATTCAATGCGGCTTTGAAGTTATCTTTTTCGTAGTAAATAGCAGCATCAACGCGAGTGTAACTAGGCACTTCAAACGAGTTATCTAAATCTCCCTGGCGACTGTCAACATAAAAGATACCTGCACCAAATCCCAATCCTTCCAAAGAGCCTTTCTGGATTCTGTAAGTTGTCCACAGGCTAGCAGTATTGAAAGGAACGTTATCGAGGCGATTACCTACTGCATAGGTGTTATCTTCTGTAATTTCAGCATCAGTGTAGGCATAGGAAGCAATAACATTCCAACCAGGGACAATTTCCCCAGCGACATCAAACTCAATTCCGCGACTGCGTTGTTCTCCTACCTGAATCGAAAAATCGGGATCGCTGGGATCTTCCGTGAGGACGTTACTTTTAGTAATTTCATAGGCTGCTAGAGTGGAGGAAAGGCGATTATCCAAAAAGTCGGCTTTTACACCCACTTCGTACTGAGTGCCGCGCTCTGGTTTAGCAGCACCGCCACCAGTAATTCTGCCACTCTGCGGCACGAAAGCGCGACTATAGTTAGCATAGAGGGAAACAGTTTCACTCGGTTGGTAAACAATCCCTGCTCGTGGCGAAAATTCGCTGGCTTCGGAGCTGGTGTTGGAAGAGGAATCGCTGTAGCGATCCTCAGAGTCGTAGCTATCAAACCTACCTCCTAGCACGAGTTTGAGGTTGTCTAGCAACGTAATCTGGTCTTGCAGATAAACTCCAATCGTGTTCGCCCTAGTATTGCCATCGCTACCAGGTTGGTCTTGAAAGTCGATTGGGGGAAAGTCGTAGCTTGGGTTAAAAATATCAACAATAGCAGCATCTTGAGCGTCCTGATTATCGAAATAGATTCCAGTCTGTCTTACAAGTTCTAGACCAAGCAAAACCGTGTGCGCGACTGTACCAGTATTAAACTTGCCAATTAAGTCAGTTTGTAGCGTGTAAGTTTCGTAAAACTCGCGACCGAAAGAACCGAAAAGAGGCAAAAGTTGTTCTCCGAATTCTAATCCACCGCTAGATTCTAGGGATCTGTAGATTTTTTTAGTTCTAGTGAACCGCAAGGCGTTGCGTAGTGACAAGCTTTGATTGAATCGATGATCCAGATAGAGATAGGCTCGGTGTTCCTCAACCTCGAAGCGACGGCGGGGATCGCCCAAAAAACGGGTGAGGGGAATATCGGCTGGCTCGTCACCAACGGCGATTAACCCTCGGTCAATTGGTCGCTTGTCGTGAAAATATTCACCTTCTAGCGTTAGGGTGGTGTTAGATCCGATTTGCCAAGTGAGTACAGGGGCAATGAAAAACCGCTCTGTTTCCACGCGATCGCGAAAGCTCTCGGCATTTTCATAGGCGACGTTCAGCCGATAAGCTAAAGTTTTATCTGAGTTGAGCGGACCGGAAAAATCTAGGGTGGGGCGATAAAAGTCATAGCTTCCTGCCGTAAACTCGACTTTGTAGAAGGGATCGGGCAGTGGTCTTTTTGTCACCAGGTTGATGAGTCCGCCAGGTTGTGCTTGTCCAAACAGCACTGAAGCTGGTCCTTTCAACACTTCAATCCGTTCGATATTTGCTGTTTCAGGGATAGAGCGAGTAGCAAATCCTTCCTCTAAACCATTTTTGAACTGATTGACAGTGAAACCTCTTGCATTGAACTCTACACCTTGAGCGCCGAAGTCTTCCGAATAGTTAACACCACTAACGTTACGCACCGCTTCTTCGATGCGAACAACTCCTTGGTCTTCTATCACCTGTTGGGGAATTACCCGAATGTTCGCTGGGATGTCTCGCAGTGGCGTATCTGTCTTGGTTGCAGTTGAGGCATCTGGAACGCTATATCCTTCTTGTTCGCCTGTCACCACGATTTCTTGTTCCTCATCTCCCTCAGCCGTTGCTGGTGGCTGTTGGGTTGCACCTTCTGGGGTAACATCATCTGCATCTGGTGCTGTTGCCTCTGGCTCTGTTGCGCTTTCAGGCTTTACAGCTGGGGGTACTTCTGGTGGTGTCGGTTGTTGTGCTGTCGAGACTCCTAGGGGAGTGAGACTAAAGTTTAATCTACCATTACTTCTTCCCACTTCCACCTTGGGTAAATCTCTGGTTCCCGTCACCGTGACTCGAATACTATTCGTCCCCTGCTGAGTCACTGCAATAGAAGCAATTCCCGATGTAGGGTTTTCCTGACGAAAAGTTTTACCTTGTGCTAACTGTGCGTTGGGAATATTGACGACAAAGGTTTTACCGAAGCTAGTAGGAAAGACTTGCAATGACTTCCCATCTGGTGTTTCTAAAATAATTGCCAGTCTTTTATCTGTTTGTTGCAGTTGCACCGCAGTCACTTGAGTAATGCTACTTTGTTGTGCTATCAAAATACCCCCCTGTAGGGATGCTAGAGGATTAGCATCTCTAGATTCGACGACGTTAACCGCTTCTGCCAAAGCTGGCGGTGCAACAAGTAATACCAGAGTTGTTGTCAAAACTCTTAAATTAAGTAGTTGAAAACCCAATAAACAGGAACACAGTGCCTTCATCTCACTCACACCAATAAAAAATGATTCTCAGTAATGCCGTAGCATTAGCCTACGGAATCTCAAATCCCATGTCCATATCAGTAGAGCGGCAATTTTATATCCCAAAAGCGGCACTTGGCTTTTTTCCCATCTGGCATTCTTTGGGGGTAATACCAAACTTGCGTTTGAATGAGGCGATGAAGTGTCCTAACTGAGAATAACCAACTGTCTGCGCTACATCTGCTACCCGCATTTTATTGACAGAAAGTAGCAATCGTGCCTGTTCCATGCGATAGTCATGCAAGTAGCCAAATACAGTAGTACCAAAGATATCTCGGAAACCGCGTCTGAGCTTGCGATCGCTCAACCCTACCATTCTTGCCAAGTCTAGTAGAGATGGGGGATCGTCTAGCTGTTTGATTAAAATATCTCGTGCTTGATAAACGCGATCGATTTCAACGGGTTTGAGACTACTGAGAGGATGGATCGCGCGTTCGTTTTCTGCTAACTGGTTGAATTGCAGTGCTAAAAGTTCTAAAACCTTGCTTTCGAGATAAATTCGCTTGATTGCACCCGAATATGGAGCATCGTCAATTTGTCGTAATACTCTCAGCATGGCGGGAGTTATACCCCCACCTGATTGATGAAATCGCGGTGGATTAGGTCGATCGAGGAGCGATCGCAATGTTATTGGTAATGAATCCAGCTCTTTGCTATAAGTTCGCAACCAATCAAGCGGAAATTGTATGCGGATCTGTTTCACGCGATCGCCTGCCGACCACTGTTCGATTTCATCTATGTTTGGTAAATAAAGTAGATAATGTTGTCCGCCACTTTCAACATAATCGTCGGGAATTTCTTTGATCCCAGGGGTAAGAACGTGATGACTGCCCGAAAGATAAAACTTCGATACCAAGGGCATTAACTCCTCATGCTGTCCTGACACGCTCTCATCGCGGTAAATGTTGCCTTCCCAAATTTCTAATTCCAGTTCAGAACGGAATTCCACAAACCGAGTGTAATGTTCGCCAAAACTATGTTGTCGCCTGGAAATGACATCGAATCCATTGCGATCGCAGTAAGTTTCCTCTTTTACCAGAGTTTCATGACACCATTCGTCAAATTCTACTTCAGTAAGTGACTCCATTATCCCCATGCCCGAATATCTCAATGCCCCAATGTCGCTGTGTTGCTCAAAATGCCCCAGACACTTTTACAACTCGTTTTGCAACTATTAATAAAAATTCTTAATAGGACATTGTAGTACTAAGCAGTTCGCTGACAACTTAAGCAAATCAGAAGAAGGGGCTAAAGAAAGACAAGGGAGACAAGGGGGACTGAGGGAGTGTGAGAAGTCTGGGGAGCAACTACCAACTACCAACTACCAACTCCTACCTTCTTGCCCTAGAAACTTGCACTAAAACCTATCTCAATCAGAGAATAAGAAAAGCAACAAGCACGAGGAGACTTCAGTGAGTCAGGGATTCGATTACGATTTAGTAATTATTGGCGCTGGGGTAGGCGGACATGGAGCTGCCTTACACGCCGTCAGTTGTGGCTTAAAGACAGCCATCATTGAAGCAGCTGATATGGGCGGAACCTGTGTCAATCGCGGTTGCATTCCCTCTAAAGCACTGTTGGCAGCATCGGGACGAGTGCGGGAATTGCGCGACGCACACCATTTAAAAGCACTGGGTATTCAGGTAGAAAATGTTGGGTTCGACCGTCAGGCGATCGCCAATCATGCGTTAAATTTAGTTAGCAAGTTGCAAGGCGACTTGACAAATAGTCTCAAGCGTGTGGGAGTTGACACGATTCGCGGTAGGGGAAAAGTTGCGGGACAGCAGAAAGTCACGGTGACTAGCGATAGCGGCGACAAAACAATTACTGCTAAAGATATTATCCTTGCCCCTGGTTCCATACCCTTCGTTCCCCCAGGAATTGAAATTGATGGCAAGACTGTATTTACCAGCGACCAAGCCGTTAAGTTGGAATCCTTACCTCAATGGGTAGCAATTATTGGTAGCGGCTACATCGGCTTAGAATTTTCCGATGTTTACTCGGCTTTAGGCTGCGAAATTACCATGATTGAAGCCCTAGACCAATTAATGCCAGGGTTCGATCGCGATATTGCTAAAATTGCCGAACGAGTTTTAATTACTCCCCGCGACATTGAAACTTATGTAGGCATTTACGCCAAGAAAGTCATCCCAGGTTCCCCAGTTGTCATCGAACTGGCAAATTTTAAAACGAAAGAATATGTCGATACGCTGGAAGTAGACGGCTGCTTAGTTGCCACCGGACGCATTCCCGCCACAAAGGATTTAGGTCTAGAATCTGTAGGCGCAGAACTCGATCGCCGTGGTTATATTCCCGTTAATGACAGTATGGCTGTATTATCTGGCGGCGAACCCGTACCTCATTTGTGGGCAATTGGCGACGCGACAGGGAAAATGATGTTAGCTCATGCAGCATCCGCTCAAGGAATTGTCGCAGTCGAAAATATTTGCGATCGCCAGCGTCAAATTGATTATCGCAGCATTCCCGCCGCCGCCTTCACCCACCCCGAAATTAGCTATGTTGGGATGACAGAAACCGCAGCAAAGGAATTAGGAGAAGCGGAAGGATTTACCATCAAAACCGCCAAAACATACTTTAAAGGCAACTCCAAGGCGCTAGCAGACGGCGATGCAGATGGAATTGCCAAAGTCGTCTACCGTCAAGATACGGGGGAAGTCTTGGGAGTCCACATCATCGGTTCCCACGCCTCCGACTTAATCCACGAAGCCTCAGCCGCGATCGCCAATCGTCAATCCGTCCACTCCCTCGCCTTCCTCGTTCACGCCCATCCTACCCTGTCCGAAGTCTTGGATGAAGCGTACAAACGGGCAGTTCATGCTTAATTGCGTAGTGCGTGAAATACTTCCGACTTCCGCGCAAACGCGACTCTTGTAAGAGCGGGTTTAGCAGATAGATTCATAGCCAAAACTAGAAATTTTTGGTCAAAACCCGCCCCTACGACTCCCTACTCCCTACTCCCTACTCCCTAGTGATGCAAATCCGTCGTCGTCCGCCAAATCCGTCTATTGAGATTAGTTATTTGAGCTATCAGGTATCAGTTCCAGGTGCAAAGCCGCAGCATATTTTAGAAGAAATTGTGTGGCACAAAGAGATTGAAGTCGATCGCTTGCGGGAAAAACTACCGTTAGTAGAGTTACAAAAGCAAGCCTTAACTGCACCCCCAACTCGCGATTTTATAGCTGCTTTACGTCAAGGTAAGACTTCTCCAGCAGTAATTGCTGAGGTGAAAAAAGCTTCTCCTAGTAAAGGCGTATTGCGAGAAGATTTCGATCCAGTCGCGATCGCGCTCTCTTATCAGCAAGGTAATGCTAGCTGTATTTCGGTACTGACAGATAGTAAATTCTTTCAAGGCAGTTTCGATTATTTAGAACAGATTCGCGCTGCGGTAGATGTACCTTTGTTGTGTAAGGATTTTATTATCTATCCTTACCAGATGTATCTAGCACGGTTACGGGGTGCTGATGCGGTGTTGTTGATTGCTGCAATTTTGAGCGATCGCGATTTACAATATTTCATCAAAATTGCTAAAGCTTTGAAGTTAGCCGCTTTAATCGAAGTCCATACTCTAGAAGAACTCGATCGCGTTTTGGCTTTGGATGGCGTAACTTTGATAGGTATCAATAATCGCAATCTGGAAAACTTTTCTGTCGATTTGCAAACAACTAGCCAACTATTAACCGCACGTCAGCCACAATTAAAACAACGAGATATTTTAGTTGTCAGCGAGTCGGGAATTCACGCGCCAGCCGATGTAGCTGTAGTCACTCAAGCAGGTGCAGCAGCAGTGCTAGTTGGCGAGTCTTTAGTCAAGCAACCAGAACCAGGAACCGCGATCGCTTCCCTGTTAGGATGAGTGGTGGTAAGAGGCAAGAGGCGAGAGGCAAGAGGCAAAAGGTAATTTTAACTTTTGACTTTTGACTTTTAACTTTTAACTAGTGAATCGTGAGTCAAAGATGGGAAAGATAAAGGTAGTAAAAGAGGATTCCTTTTCAATACTTCTCGGTTAGGATGCATAGCCCTTGAAGATCCCCCAACCCCCTTAAAAAGGGGGCAAGAGTTCCCCCTTTAAAAAGGGGGGTTGGGGGGATCGACTCTTAACCAAGAAGTATTGGATTCCTTTTATCTTTCTCCTCTTTCCAAGTTACGAATTACGAATTACGAATTACGAATTAGCTTATGATTCCCCTTCCTTCTCCAATTCACTACGAAGCCGTATTGCAGTTATTAGAACAGCAAACATTACCTATTGTTAGGCAAGATCCTCTTTTAGCAGAGCAAGTGCAACAATTGATTATTTCTTTACGTAAAGCTGCGGCTCAACAAAAGCAACTAGAAGCCAGTTGTCAGCAAGCTCATGTAGATTATGAGTTTCGTTGGTCTATAAATCAAAGCGAATCTGAGCTAGCTACTACAGAACATTCTACAGTTTCATAATTTGACTTTGTAAAGTCAGCTCAAGACCTCTAAAGCGCTTGCCAAACTTTGACAAAATAACCGCCATATCCGCCGCGAGGTTTAATATAAGCGATCGTTTGATTGTTAGCGCTGATAACTAGAGAATGTACTTCATCTTTTGGAAGGACGTGCAGCTTCTTTCCGCTAGATAAATCCCAGATAATAATACCATTTTTACCAGAAGTAACCATTACTGAGCTATCTGAGCTTATAGCTCTTACTGAATGCCAGCGCCATTCAAATGTATTAATTTCCTTTCCTGTATTAGCGTTCCAATGCGTAATTGTATCGTTGGAATTAATAGTAATAAGAGTTTGCTTATCAGGAGTAAGAGTTAGAGCTTTAAATGGTTTTGTCAGCGCTTTAAAACTACGTAGTTCTTTGCCTGTTTTTAAATCTCGTAGCGTTATCGTAAGACGAGAAATTTGCTGTCTAGAACGTAAATTATACAATGCGATCGTGTTATTTAACTGACTGATAATAATTTCTCCATCTGAGCTAGTAGCAATAAATTTTTCTGCTTCTGAAGGAGATGTAATAATAGAGATTGTTTGTCCCGTTTCTACATCAAACATCTTGGCAATTTCGGGTGAGAAACAAACAAGAGTTTGTCCATCAGGACTAACGGTGATTGAACCAGCGCTATCTTGGAATACGTGTATCTCTTTTTTTGTGATTATGTCTCCTACTACAATTTCATAATCCGTATTCCAAAAAATGTTTCTTTTATTTGGACTGATAGCGATCGGACAAACATATGACAAGCCATCTCCAGTATCGAAGTAGCAAATTGATCTTCCTGTTTTTAAGTCATATACGCTAACACCTGAATCATCAAAAGTCCAGTCATCAAATTCGCTATAAGCCAAAATTGTGCCATCAGGACTGAGAGCCATTGTTTCGATATACCATGTGGTATCCCAAGTATGAGAAAGAGTAAATTTTTTGAAGCGCTGTAAATTACCTATCATTCAAATTTTTGTATGAATATTTAGAAATACCAATTCTATTTATTTTTGCATAGATTCAATCTCTGCTAGCCCCCCTTAATAAGGGGGGTTGGGGGGATCTTCTCCGTCTTAGTCATGATGAATTGACATATTAGGTAAATTCAACCTACTTACTATCAATCTCCCCGCGTACCAAAATCACCGTACTATCTACCCGATTAGCAATTTGAGCAGGAATATTACCTTTAATCGCATTTTGCAACATTCCTTCTCGGCTTGCACCCAACACCACAACATCAAAATCTTCAGACTTAACTAAATTAATTAAGCCATCTGCAACAGAACTCGATACGACTGGTACAGCGGTGACTTTGCCTGATAATTGTCGATATTTAACTAAGTAACGAATTGCTTGTTGCAAAACGCTCAAATCGGGTTTTGCTTCTTTGGATTCAAACACCTGACACAGATGAATCTCTGGTTCTTCTCCCAAAGAAACTAGCGGTGGTAAAAGTTTAATCGCTACTTTCGCATTGGGACCACCCGCCATCGGGACTAGCCAACGATCGTAATTTGGAATTCGGAATTCCGACTCCCGTACGGGCGGGTTTGGAAACCCGCCCCTACCGACTCCTGACTCTTCACCAAATTTCACCAATACAACATCGCAGGGTGCTTGACGGATCAGGGTGTCTACAACATTGCCAAAAATTCGCCCAGGAGTGATGGTGTTACCTTTCCATCCCATCAACAAAATATCGATGTGTTGTTCTTTAATTGTCTCTAATATTGCTTGAGCAGTGTCGTGAGCTACCCGAATTTGAGTATGAACGGGGATTTTTTGCTTTTTCGCTATCACCTCGGCTTGACGGAGTAACTTGCGGCTTTTTCCCGTCTGCACGGAAGTTTCAGCGGGGGAACTGCGGCGAGAGACGAGAATAACTTGAATGCACTCTAATTCGTAATCGCGATCGCGGGCAATTGCCGCAGCCATTTGTAACAATAATTCTGCCGTTTGGGGGTTAGCGATCGGCACTAAAATTCTGCCACGTCCAGTACTGGGCGATTGCGTTTGATAGACTATATAAGATGGTTCAGGACGGGGACCTGTCTGTTCTGTCTCGCCGTTGAGTTTGTCGGCTTCAACGCGGATAATATCGGCACGGGTAATAATGCCCACCATTCGCCGATTTTCCACTACGGGTAAGCGGCTGAGTTGGTAGCGATCGAGCAAATACAAGACATGGGCGAGAGTTGCGTGAGGACTGACAGTGACGGGTTGGGGAGTCATCACCTCGCTAATTGGAGTATCTCCAGGTAAGGGGCGATCGCGAATTTTGGCTAAATCGGTTTGGGTGATAATTCCGACTAACTTACTATTATCGACGACGGGAAAGCCGCGATGGTGGGAGCGAGAAAACGCCTGTACTGCCTCATCTAGCGTCATCTGCGCTCCTAAAGTTTCTACCCGGCGCTGCATCACGTCTTCTGCTGTTAACTCAGCCAGAAAGCCCTTGGGTGTGGCTGCTGATTCTAAGTTAATCCCGTTGAGTTGCAAAATCTTATCGTAGAGCGATCCAGGTGCTAATCGTTCGGCAATGAGGTACGCCGTTACTGAGCCGATCATTAACGGTAAGACTAAGTTAAAATCGGTCGTCATCTCAAATACGATCGCGATCGCCGTAATCGGGACTTTAGAGACGACGCTAAAAAATGCCCCCATCCCCGCTAAAGCATATGTGGCGGGAGAACCGATACCTAATAATTGAGTTTCTGTCAACCCGACTAAATAACCCAAAGCCGAACCGATAATCAGACTAGGGGCAAATAATCCTCCTGGCGCACCCGAACCAAAAGCAACTAAAGTGAGGATAAACTGCGCGACAAAGGCGATCGCGGCTAATTCTAAACTGGCATCTCCAGTAATCAGAAATTCCCTCAAACCACTATTATCGCGAAAGGTAGGAGGTAAAAGGGCGATCGCAATACCGGAAATTAACCCAGCTAAGGCAATCCGTAGGGATAAGCTAACGTGCAACTGGCGATAAAATTTTAAACTCGCAATGATGCCACGATGAAACAGAGAACCTAGTAACCCTGCCAAGATCCCCAGTAACAAGAAAAATGGCAGTTCAATTAACGAGAATGAAGTTGAGTGGGCAGTCAATACCAAACTCAAATCCAGGCTGCGACCACCTAAAATCCGCGACACGACCGCACCGATAAACGAGGCGAGGATCGCCGTTCCTAAAGTCAAACTAGACAAATCGCGGAGTAATTCTTCAACCACAAACAAAACCCCCGTGATGGGGGCATTAAAAGCAGCAGCTAATCCCGCACCTGCACCTGCGGCAATCATCTGGCGGCGATGGTCGGGAGATGTGGGAACCCAACGGCTAAATTGGGCGGCTAAGGCTGCACCTATATGCACGGTTGGTCCTTGTCTGCCTATGGTCAACCCCGAACCAATTGCTAATGTTGAAGCGAGTAACTTGACCCCAGCAGTCCGCCATGATATGTCTGTCGCAGCGTTGGCAAGTACTGCCTTAACGTGAGGAATACCGCTACCGCTTGCTTCTGGGGCTAACCGTTCCACCAGCAAACCAGACAAATACCCAAAAGTCAGACCAAAAGATGGCAGCAAAATCCAGGCTGGAAACAGGTTAGATTGATGGACTCGCATTGCTCCAAACCAGCCAGAACCGGCTTTTAGCAATACCGCAGATAAAGCGGCGACTAAACCAATTAAACAAGCTTCGGCGATCGCGCTGGTGCGGCGGGGACGCATCCAGTGGCGCAAGTATTGGCGGAGGGCAGGCATCAGGGGCTAGAGTCTAGAGGCAGAAGGCTAGGAAATATGTAACTGTAGGGCAAGTATTGCTCGCTATCTATTAGCCACACATCATTTGCTACAGGATGCCACAATTCGTCATAATTTGAGACAAAATCTTTAAAGGTTTTCTAAATAGTTGCGCGATCGGCAATCCATCAAGTAAGCCAAGACTGCCATCCCGACCAATTTTGAACTAAATTAGCAATCTCTTGATAACCAGCAGCACGGGGATGAGCGCCGTCATAATCTGCTACTTCTTGTAACCAAGTCTGCGATTTTTGCAGAGGTGCGAAAATATCTAAATAATGAATATTCGTTGCTAAACAAATTTGCTCGAATTGTTCCACAAACGAGCAGTTCTAGCATTTTGCTCTGCATCGATTATGGGAGGCGCTCCAACCATCAAAACCGGAAATTTTTGTCTAGCTACCTGTAAAATTTGGCGAGTATTTTCTGTAGATTCAACAAAATCTATACGAGTTTTATCAGTTTCTATAGTCGTATCATTTGTTCCAAAAGAAAACACAACTCTACCATCATCTGCTGGACTTAAGCGGCAAGAAACTTCCTGCAACCACCGCGCTTTAATATCAGCACTAGTTTCTCTTCTAACTCCTAAATTGTAATAAGTAACGTCATATCCTTGTTTTTGGGCAGCAACACAAATTCTTCCCGTCCAACCGAGACACTCAGGATCTCCTGTGCCATTAACAAAAGAGTCACCAATAAAACAGATACGCATAAGCGGTCATTTGTCATTTGTGAATATTAGCCGATCTGGTCACTGGTCACTGGTCACTGGTCACTGGTCACTGTCAACCCCTTCCCGTCACTGACAACCCTTCTAAAATCAGGGATGGAGTGTAACACGAACCGTTCCAATCGGCATCGCTACCGAGGGCAACTAGCTGTTTGACGGCGCTGTAGATGTTACCTGCAACCATCGTGTCTTTGACGCGACCGATAATTTGACCGTTTTTGACTCGATAGCCGAGATCGATATTGATCGAAAAATCACCCGAAATACTACCGCCACCACCTAACATTTGATCCACAATCAGTCCGTTATCTAATAAGTTAATCAAATCTGACAAAGATTTCGTTCCAGGTTCTATTAATAAATTAAATAACCCAGGTGTCGGATAGCTACCTAAGCCTGGGCGAAAACCGTTTCCGGTGGTAGTAGTGCCTAACTGTCTACCTGTGGTGCGATCGCAATAAAAATTTTGTAGAACTCCATTTTGAACGAATACGCGGTGTTGGGTAGGAGTCCCTTCATCGTCAAACGGACAGCTAAATGGTCCTGCTTCTGGGTCTTGATATATCGTCAAAGCTTTAGCCATCACGGACTGACCAAGGCGTTCTGCCCAAGGGGAAGCTGTTTCTAAAACTCGCTTACCATTCAAAGCCGCTTGTATCGTTCCCCATAACATATCAGCCGCCTTGGAGGTAAATAAAACTGGAATACGCCCTGTGGAGGGCGCAACATTTGCCTTTGCCCAAGCCAGCCGTTGTAAGATTTGTCGGACTACTTCCTCTGGTTGGAGGCGATCACGCTGAGTTTGTCCGTCAGATACGCTTAAAAAATCGTCACCTCGTACCCACTCTGCTGATAAGTAACAACTGAGTGTCGTATCGGTGTAGTGGCAATCTAGCCCCAGGGAATTGACCAAGCGGGTTGTCTCCATTTCACAATCCCACTCAGCACTCACCATGACTTCAGGAAAATCATCGCGGATTTGGGCGATCGCCTCTTTTCCCCAATCGATCAGCTGTTCGACTCCGATCGGTTGCCCTACATTGGGATAGATCGTCTGGGAGTGACTACCAAGTTCGATCGGTTCGGGTTCGTTGAGTTCGCTCAGAGCAAGGGCTGAACCGACTAGCGCCTCAGGTGATACAGAACCGTAAGCAACTGCTAGCCCTGGACGACCATCGCGCCACAAGCGCAAAGCTGTCCCCTCTGTCTGGGCGCTTTCTAGTTGCTTGAGGCGGTTAGCTTCAAAAAAGACAGGTCGAGATTGAGATCGCGCCTGATACACTTCCGCTGCCTCTGCCCCACATTTAGCAGCTAGCTCCAACAGTCGTTCTGCTAAGTTATCTTTTTGTAATTCGTAATTCATAATTCTAGGGAGTCGGGAGTCGGGAGTCGGGAGTCGGGAAAGAGAGTGGTACGTGGTGAGTGGTGCGCTCTGGAAGGGGTGTGGGGTGTAGGGTGTAGGGTGTGGAGTTGGTGGTATTCTCTCCCTTGTCTCCCTTGTCTCCCTTGTCTCCCTTGTCTCCCTTGTCTCCCTTGTCTCCCTTGTCCCCTCAATTACGGTATAGAGACTTCTTGTAACAGCCAAAAACCGGCGAACGACTCGGTTTGTGGGTTAGACTGCACGGCAATAAAATGTACGCCATTAGCTTGTTGCTTAGCGCTGACAAAAGCTTGAGCTTCTGCTACAGTTTGCGGATTCTTAAGATTAGCCAAGATCCAACTCTCGCTAGCACCAGTTTCTAGCAGCAATCGTGCTACTGGACTAGTTTCCACCCTGATAAAAGCTAATTCGAGTCCAGACATCCATCCCGCTAGCGGTAAGGCTCTTTCTGAGAAAATCAACAGCCCTGGAATTGTTGTTTCTGGTGATAAACCCACCATCTGTAAAGGAAATGCCTCTCCAAAAGCAATTTCCCACTCATCCATATCAGCCAAAGCCGTTGCTTCCAGATTCACAAACGCCCACTGCTGTCCGGTTAGCGCATCTGGTAAGCGCTGTGGTGGAGATGATTCCATCTTGACAGATGGATTTGGTGTAGGTTGATATCCCGGCTCTTGCGGATAAACTTCATCCATCCGTTCTTTTAGCAATTGTAGTAGCGCCAGAGTGCGGCGACTTGGTTGGGCTGGAATGCCCAAATCTTTACAAGCTTTGGTAATCATATTATTCATCTGGCGACGGAAAAAGCGAAACTTCGTAGGTGCAGTTCCAGCTTTTGCCATTGCCTCTTGTAATGCCGTCCGCAACCAAGCAGAATTCACTTGGGTGCTGGGACAATACTGGGCATACCGAAACAGGCGAGTGGGATCGGTGCGCGTATCCAAAGGACTCTCGCACACCACAACCTCCCAAACTTTCTTTTGGTTCTCATCCAAGATTGGACGGGAGTAGAAATCTATCTCCCAAATGCTACCCATGAACTATCATTACGATTTCTTTACTTCACCTAACATCAACATACACGTTTTCTGACACTTATTAGTCAGTAGTGAGTGGTGAGTCAGTTATCAGCGACCAGTTATTAGTAATTTCTCCTCTGCCCCTATACATCTAAAGCCCCTCTGCTCTCTTTCCCCTACTCCCTACTCCCTACTCCCTGCTCCCTGTTAACTGATACAGAATTGATTATTAAAAAAATATTAACTATAAGAGTGCTTTATATATTTAGGAATGAGTCGTCTTTATTTATAAGCATTACTTATTAGTTTGCAACAACTAAATTCCTTTACTAATCAGGCTTGGATCGGCGTTACAAGCGAGAATTTTTCTCGTAGTATCAGAGATGTGATCGAATAAACGCGGTAAAGCTGTTTAGCAGCAACCCGTACTGTTTGACGCATCCCAAAGCTAGATTTTGGGATATTCAACGAGTTCCTTGCCTTGGTGAGGAGCAGGTGCGGTCGTGCCAAATTTCAGGTCGCGAACGCGATCTCTTAGGGTATGGGAGCGACCAACGCATGGTTGCTGAAAAGTGATAGAAAGAGGCGTTTCGTCTCGACTTTCTGTCCGCCCACGCTCAGACTAAAGAGCTGCGATCTTCCTCCCGCGATCGCCAATTTGGAGGGCGACTCGTTGAGAGGACAGGGATACCTTATTTTATCCTGCCGTCTATAAAGAGGACAACTAAATGGCAACTTACAAAGTCACATTAATCAACGAGGCAGAAGGGCTAAATACCACGATTGATGTGGATGACGATACCTATATTCTGGACGCAGCTGAAGAAGCTGGGTTAGATTTACCATATTCCTGTCGTGCTGGTGCTTGCTCTACCTGTGCGGGCAAAATGGTCTCTGGAACTGTAGACCAGTCCGACCAATCTTTCTTGGATGACGATCAGATCGAAGGCGGCTACGTACTAACCTGCGTAGCATATCCTACTTCTGACTGTACGATTGAAACACACAAAGAAGAAGAACTTTACTAAGTTTGTAAGGGCAAGGCATTGCCTTGCCCTTACTCTATTCTCCACTTCCTAATTTGCGTCCCAGGATAGTAAAAGTTGAGGATGCGATCGCTCTTCCACCCCTGTTTAGCCAAACCACTTGCACCTGTTTGGCTAAGACCAACTCCATGTCCTAAGCCACCACCGACAAAAGCATAGCCTTGGAGGGCATTTTCTCCTTTGGTTTGGTCGTGTAAGGGTTCTAAATAAAATAGAGTGCTTCTCGGTGCAGAAAAAGCACTGCGAATTTCATCTTTTTCTAGAAAAATATTACCGCGATCGGTTTGGACGGCGAGTTTGATAATTCTACCTCCAGGCGATCGCTGCGCCACTTGTATTTGTTGAATGCTGCTGAAGTTAGCCAGCGGACTGCGATTCTTGGTTAAAAATTTCTGCAAGTCTTGGGTAAGTTGCTCGATACTGCTTTCTCTACGCCAGCGAAACAGCCGCGTTCCCGCTTCGTTGAATCCTCGCTGCATGTTGATAAAACGTTGAAAGTTGTTTTCATCGGCAAGGCTCTGACGCGATAAATTCCAAACGCTGTACGCGGAATCTACCAAAGATTTTAGATAAGGTTTATCTGAGCCATTCCAAACATCGCTAAAAACAGCCGTTACTCCACCTGTTGTAGAAGAATAGAGTGCGTCAACTAACTCGTTGTTATAAGTTAGCACCTTATTTCTAGTTGCTAAAATTGCTCTGTCTGCATTACGATCGGTATCTTTTAAGCCCACATAAACTTGACAATGAGTATCGGCGCTCAGTTCGTACCCGTCGATCGCAAAACGGCGCAAATTCCGTAAGGCATACGTTCGAGCAATAATGGTTTGCGCTTCGATCGCGGCGTAAGGTACATTTCTGCCAATTTCGTGGGGTACGACTCCCCGTAAATAGGTTTCAAGAGGCACGTCGTTGACTAAGGTATAAGTCCCGTAGGCATTCGGTTGCAGTTGCAATTTTCCGGCAAAGGGAATTCCATATTTGTCTTCTTTGCCTTGGCGAACTTGGATTAAATTTTTATTTGTACTCACTTCCAGGCGATCGCTACTATAACGATTACCGTTGACTTCCCAACTTACAATCGGCACTTGCTGCAAAATGCGGCTGTCTAAATGTGCAGTTTTCTTACCTTGAAGTTGAACGCTACTGAGCAACATGCGACGCAGAAACGGTGTGTTGTAAACTTGGCGTTTTGCCCACACTTGCCATTGTTCCGGCTGAGCAATTTCTGTCTCAATCCCTAAGGCACGCCATTGCTTTGCCGCGTCTTCCGCAGTCTCAAAGCTACGATGAGTGCTAAGAACTACCCGCTCTTGCAATACGGGTGTCACTAAAGTTTGCATCTGCACTACTAATTTGACATTGTTAGCGCTGAGCTGAGTTTCCTGCGGTCGCACTGTTTTATTTTGAGTTTGAGTTCGGCTGCTAAATTTGAGCTGGAGGCGATCGCCTGGTGTTGCTTGCAGCGTCAATTCATCTGTCAGTTCATCTCCAAAGCGCTGCACCACGCCAACTTTGAGTTGTGTCTCTTCACCCCGCGCTGCCAAAGTTGCAGTAGCCAATCCCATCCAGCAGGCGATCGTCAGTACGCCGTAGAAGAGAGCTGAGGGAGCTGAGGGAGAACTTGAATATATTCTTTTAACTTTCAACTTTTGACCTTTGACTTTTGACCTTTGACTTTTAACTTTTGACTTAAAAATATTTCTTTCCATTGGTATAAACGTGTAGGTGCGATGTCTGATAGGTCTAACCTAGTTTCTCCATCAAATTTATCTCTCTTTAGTTGAGTTGCAGCAGAAGTGCAAATATATGTTGCATAATAAAGTCATAACGAGTATGATTTAGGAAGAGGTGATGCAAAGCGATAGACATGACAAAAGTACAAGAGATTCCCTTGAATCAGATTCGGCGACCTTTGCCACGGGAGAACGACCAGCAGAAGGTTAAAGCACTGATGGAGTCAATTCAAGAGATCGGACAGCAAGAGCCAATTGACGTACTGGAAGTGGAAGGACAATACTACGGTTTCTCTGGCTGCCATCGCTACGAAGCTTGTCAGCGTTTGGGGAAAGAAACAATCCTTGCCAGAGTGCGCAAGGCTCCCCGTGCAGTTCTGAAGATGCACATGGCTTAATCAGTGACCAGTGACTAGTAACCAGTTATCAGTGAAGAGTAGTTAGTGAAATACTCCCGATCGCTAAATGCTGAACGAGAAATTAAAAATTGAATTGTGAAGTACCTTCCTAGAGCAATATCGCTCTAAGCTAAGAAAATCGAGTAAACCACTGAGTAGAGGCATATGAGTACCAATTATCAACAACATCAACGTCGCTTATACCCCACTCGCATCGATCTTCCGACCGACACTCGCTTGCAAGTGGTAGAGCTACTTAATCAAACCCTGGCTGCTACCACCGATTTGAAAACTCAGTTGAAGCAGGCACACTGGAACGTGAAGGGGACAGATTTCTTTCAACTGCACGAATTATTTGATGAGATTGCTACTGAGGTTGAAGGATATATTGACCTGTTCGCCGAAAGGATTACAGCTCTTGGTGGCTATGCAGTAGGAACAACTCGCGCTGCTGCCCAGTTTTCGATATTGCCAGAGTATCCTTACGAGATCAACAGTGGAGAAGATCACGTTGCAGCTTTAGCAGACCGCTTAGCAATCTATGGCAAGCACCTACGAGAAGCGATCGATAAAACTGGGGAAGTCAACGACGCAGACACCAACGATATGTACGTAGAAGTCTCCCGTACTATCGATATGCGGTTGTGGTTCCTAGAAGCACATTTGCAACCAACTGGACGGTTGACAGAACAAGATGGAGCTGCTATGAAACAACCAGTTGCCGTTAAATAATTTGTAGGGGCGGTTTTTTTTGGAGACCCCTGTACTAGAGTCAATAATTCTGCAATTAAATCCGCCCGTACGGGAGCCATGAGTGGCATAATCGCATATAGCCGATCGCCTACCCATTGCTCAAAATTGATTCAACATCAACTCTCGTCAAGTCAAGATTACACCCATGCGTTGCAGCAAATGATGCAGCGGGTGGGTGTTTCCAGTTATAAGACACTTTCCCAACAAGCAAGGGTATCTGAAAAACAAATTCGCAAGCTGCGGCGGGGAGAGATCGAGCAAATGCGGGTAGATGTTTTACTCAAGCTCAGTCAAGCGTTAGGGGTATCATTGTGGGAGCTAATTGCTACTTTCTCGGCGATCGCGCCTAATGTTAAAGTAGCACCCCATGAGAATTCACCACCAATTGCCGAATTAAAAAGAGAATACGATCGCTTGCAAGCAGAACTAGCCAAACAAAAACAGGAACTTAGAAAAGAATTTCAATTAGCCAGTTTACAGGCGATCGAATCTTGGTTGTTGCAATGGCCCACAGCCGCCCAAAAAGCTAAGGAAAACCCAGATTTAGCAGCAGTCAAACTGTTACCATTGGTAAAACCAATCGAGCAATTATTGCAACAATGGGATGTAGAAGCGATCGCGCCTGTTGGGGCTGAAGTAAAATACGATCCCCAACTACATCAACTACTATCAGGTAGCGCCCAGTCAGGTGAAACAGTCATCGTGCGTTACACGGGCTATCGCCAAGGTGAAAAGCTGCTCTATCGAGCCAAGGTCAACCCAATGTAAGGAGTGAGTGAGGGGCAAGGGGGGCAAGGGGGACAAGGGAGACAAGGGAGACAAGGGAGAGGGGGGAGACAAGGGAGACAAGGGAGAGGGGGGAGACAAGGGAGACAAGGGAGAAACTATAGCCACTAGCCACTAGTCACTAGCCACTTCTACACCCTTTCTTCACGCTCTTACTGACAACTGATAACTGATAACTGTTCCTAAGTAGCTCAAAGCCTTATCAGAAGGACGATTACATAATCTCCCCTATGGCTGATGCCCAGACTGGGGTTAATTTGTTGCACTAGAAGAGGAGTAAGAGAGCAGACAATAATACATTATGCGTAAGCTAAACATCGGTTTATCTGAAGAACAACGCACAGGCGTAATCGAATTGTTGAACAAAGATCTAGCGAATTCCTATCTGCTACTGATCAAAACTAAAAAATTCCATTGGGATGTTGTTGGTCCCCAGTTCCGTTCTCTGCATGAGTTATGGGAAGAACAATATCAAACCTTGACAGAAACCATTGATTCTGTGGCTGAACGAGTTCGTGCCTTAGGTGGTTTTCCTGTAGGTACAGCAAAAGGCTTTGTAGAGTATGCTTCTATCCAAGAGCAAGCTGATAATGTGCCCCTAGCAACTGAAATGGTAGCTCAGTTGGTAGACGATCATGAGCTAATCATTCGTAACCTGCGCGAACATATCGACAAATGTTCTGAAGAGTTTCATGACGAAGGTACGGCTGACTTCTTGACTGGTTTGATGGAAGGTCACGAAGAAATGGCTTGGATGCTACGTTCCTTCATTGAAGGTGAAGCACTGCAAGCAGATGGTAAGAAGTCGGAATTAGATAAAGTTCCTGCTATGCGTTAGTTGGATTTAGCTATAGTTTGTGAGTAAAAAAGGCAACAGAGTCTATCTGTTGCCTTTTGTGTTAGGGCGAATTGAATTCGTGGCAATACAAATAAGGTGGGCGTTGCCCGCCCTACAGTTTTTAGATTCGATGGGTGAATAAATCTTTACTCTTGGTCGATCGCTGGGTGCGAAAACTTACGTTAACTCCTTCGTTAGATTGCTCCATTAATAGTAAAGGCGTAGGTTTTGCTTTTTGATCCCAGTGGATATATACCAATCTTCCTTGAATGGTCGGTTGCCAGTTGTCGTGGTCTTCAGCAGGGCTGAGATAAGTTTCAATACAATCAATAATATCTTTAACTGTGGCAGAAGTTGTTTGAATTGGTAATTTTGCTAAGCGAATTTGCACGCGAAATAGAACGCATTTATTTTTTTGAATTGTGGCTCCAGTTTCATATTCCACTTCGACAATCTCATCGACTTGCTTTCCCCCACTACTACCAGCAATTCCTACAACTCCTGCATTGTTATTAGCAGGACGCAGGGCTTGAGAGATTTTCTCTTTGATCTTGGCTTTAATTTGACTGATGATGGCAAAATGGAACACCTCTTCCGCCATCCGCATTCGTAAATAATCGAGATTGAGTTCGCGAGAATTAATTAAATCTGGGTTTTCCTCAATTCTCCGAATAGTTTCTAGAGCTAGCTTTAATTGTTTTTGTGTCTCTTGAGTGCGGAATTGTTCTATTCTCACTTTTTTTTCTAGCTGCTGGAATTTCAGCTTGCCAAAAACAGCAAGACCAACTAGTAAGATGAAAAGTCCGCCAGAAGCAGATGCCCAAAGAACGGGAAACTCAGCAGGTGGAGGTGATATAGCTTGAGTTTTTATAGATTTTGGCTTAACTGATGCTTGAGCGAAAAGCAGTGGGAGTGACATTTTAGGCGATCGCAAGAACTTGATTCCTATTTCTTAAGATGCCCAAAATCAGTTGTTAGTTATCAGTGACTAGTGACTCGTGGCTGGTGGCTAGAAAGGAGTCAAGCCAATGGTTCCATCAGCCACTAGCCGCTCACGACTCACTTAGGATAAATAGCAACTTTGATAACTTGCCGTTGCTGCATATCGTGAAATACTTGTTCTAGATCTTGTAGCGGACGGCGATCGCTAATGAGTAACTCGAAGGGAATTTCTCGACTGGCGAGTAGGGCTAAGGCGGCGCGGACATATTTTGGCGTGTTGTGAAATACGCCTTTAAGTGTAAGTTCGCTGTAGTGCAGTTGTTCCGTATCTACGGTAATTGTGGTATCTCTGGGACAACCCCCGAAAAGATTGACTGTCGCCCCAGGTCTCGCGCAGGCGATCGCAGTTTCCCAAACGCTGGGGATTCCGGTAGCTTCTATAACGACATCTGCGCCCCATCCATCTGTTTGTGCTTTGACTACGGCGGGAACATCTGCTAGTTGACGGTAGTTGTAAGTTTGGGCTGCACCGAATTTTTCCCCGATTTGCAATCGGCGATCGCGTCCGCCAAACAACATTACCTGTACCGATTGCTGGGCTAAGACTGCAACAAACATTAACCCAATCGCCCCATCACCCAACACGACGACGCGATCGCCTGTTTTTACGTTCGACCTAGCAATTCCGTGCAGCACGCAAGCCAAAGGTTCTGTCAGCGCCGCTAATTCATCCGGTAAGGTAGGAGGAATTGCTAGAAGATTGTGTTGGACAATTGGGGCGGGAATTTTCAGGTATTGCGCAAATGTACCGTTATTCCAAGTTAAGTTGAGACACAGGGAATATTCTTGTCGTTGACAGAAAAAGCATTTCATGCATGGGGCGGAATTATTCGCAACAACGCGATCGCCCACTTGCCAATTCTTGACCTCTGCACCCACCTCGACAATTCGTCCAGCTGCCTCATGTCCGAACAAAGTTGGTGGTTTGAGCATTTTGGCATGTCCGCCCCGTCGCCATACCTTGAGGTCTGTCCCGCAGGTTGTTGCTGCTGTGACTTCTAATATGACCTCTCCCGTTCCTGGGTTAGGTTCGGCGACTTGTTCTAAACGCAAGTCTTCTCGACCGTATAGCACCGCAGCTAGCATTTTTTCTAGTGTTTAACTTCTGCGGTTGATTGTATCAAAGAGTCGGGAATCGGTAGGAGCGGGTTTGGCAACCCGCCCGTACGGGAGTCGGGAGTGGGTAATTAGTAATTGGTAGTTGGTAGTTGCCCCTCTACTCCCCTGCTTCCTTGTCCGCCTCGTCTTCTGACTCTAACTCATCACTTCTACCTTCTCAGAAATATTAGTTTCTACGGGAGTTCGTTCGATCCCCAAAATGGGGATTTCTTGCCGACAGTGAGTGCAAAACCAGTAAACTTTTCCATATCGGATGTGCCGTAGTAAAGTATTATCGCAACATGGACAAGCTTGAGTTTTCCTATTCATACTTGGTTATCTCCGGATCAAAAAGAAAAATATTTATGAAAGAGCAAGATTCTGAGAGAGAATGCGCCCATTTTGAGCAATGCGGTTAGTGAGTAATTCTTGATAAGCTGCTTCGTAACCATCTACCATTTGGGCGATCCCAAAGTGCTGCTCTACATATTCTCGGCAAGTCTGGCGGTTGAGTTCTAAAGCTTGAGGTATGGCAGCAACCATTTCTTCAATAGTGTTACAAATAAATCCAGACTTCCCAGGAGAAATGACCTCTGGTACGGAACCTCTATTCAAACCAATGACTGGCGTGCCTGTTGCCATCGACTCTACCATGACTAAGCCAAATGGTTCGTCCCAGGTAATCGGAAATAGAGTTACAGATGCATTGCCAAGTAATTCGATTTTTTGAGCGCGATTGACTTCTCCAATATATTCAATATGCTTACCATCAATTTGTGGCGCAATTTCTCGTTCAAAGAAGGAGCGATCGCTAGCATCAATTTTGCCTGCAATCTTCAGCGGTAAACCTGTCTGCTTAGCAACTGCGATCGCGTGGTGCGGTCCTTTTTCTGGTGACAGTCGCCCTAGAAAAGCAAGATAAGATGGTTCTTGGGGTTGGGCAAAGAAAGAATACTTTTCGACATCGATCCCGTTATATACAGTTCGCAAATAATTGAGATCTAATTGCCTTTGGGCATTACTAATACTGATATATGGTTGTTTGTGATATAGCTGAAAGAGTTTGCTATTTTCTGGCGTAAAGTTACCGTGTAGCGTGTGGATAGTTGGTGTTTTGACTCGGGAAGCAATTGCCAATACTGCCAAGCCTATGTGAGAGTGGATCAGATCGAATTCTGCCGCTCTTTCATAAACTTGACTGATTTCCAACATCTCATAGACTGCATAGTCTTTGATGTCTGGATCTAAACGGATAGCACGAGGACATACTGCTTCTAAGCAAGCCAAAGTTTGAGAGTCGCCAGAAGCAAATAATGTTACCTCATGACCGCGACGTACTAATTCGTCAGTCAACTGACTCACAACTAATTCTGTACCCCCGTAGGTAAGCGGTGGTACTCTCTCCCACAAAGGCGCAACTTGAGCAATTTTCATAGTTAATTGCGATCGCTGAGTAGTAAGATAGAAAAAAGTGGTATGAAATGATGAATTTTCCAGCCAGCGCAAGTATTAGTACTTAGCATGGTTAATTTTTACATACCATGAAAAACGGAATGCGAACAACCAAACTGGGCTTGTTTTTTTGGTAAAGTTCACTACAAGTCTAGGATTCTAATTTAAGTCTTACTAACGTGTAGAGCCATCTATCCACGGGATCATCTGTATGTCTACCTCACAGCAATTGTGGGTAGAGAGGAAATCGTAATTTCACACCTAATTCGCTCTAAAAATTCCCCGCAATAGTTAAAATAAGCTACCTCTATTTAGAGCAAGACAGTGAGAAAAAAGTGGCGATCGCATCCAATTTTTGTATCTTTGTGCGTTTGTTTGGGATTTGCTACCGAAGCATGGGCAGATCAATGCGCTTACGTTAGTAAAGAACAAGCTTTAGCAGCAGTTTCTAGATTGCAAGTCGGTCAAACTATATATCAGTTATGCGAACCTTGTGGCGATCGCATTCCCAACCAAATCGCGATCCAAGATTTAGCAGCTGCAACGACAGGCAGTCAGGATTACTGGGAGGTGAGAGTCAACGGCGCGAATGTTGACTTGGCATATATTTTTGTAGATAACGAAGCTGCCAATCAAAAAATCAACTTAGCTGTAGCGGTTGGCTGTCCGGCTAGAGATGTGAGTGTTGTCTTACCAGAAAAAAAACCCAGTCGTCGTCCCGCGCCGCAAAGGAGTGACTGGTAAAAACGCTTTGTAGAGACGTTACATGTAACGTCTCTACAAAGCTCACTTCTCTATTCCAACTTTTCAAATAAATCTGCTAAAACAACGTTGGAAAATAGAAATCCTTGCGGATCGGTTAACCGTAATCGCCAATCGCCTACGAGGTTCTCGCCGTAAAACATGTTGCCAATGACTTTGTTCCAGCCTTTTGCATAAAAAGGTTGGGCAATCGCCCCTGTCATTGCTATCCAGCCCTGATGCTGATATGGTTGCAAGCAAGTCCAAATTTGTTGTATCTTGTCATCTCCAAATTGAGATAATGCAGATAAACTGACTCCCTCTTTCAACCTTAAGCCCAACATCAAAATGTCTAGTAAAACTTCCTCCGGTGGAGTTTGAGGACAATCTAACACTCCTCCAGCAGCGATAAAATTTTCTACCCAGTCAGAGTATTCTTTAGTTTTGCGAGGACGGGTAAATCTTTGATTGTTGGTGTAGCTGGCTGCACCCATACCAAAACCGTAGTAGGGGCGGTTTTCCCAATAAGTTCGATTGTGACGACATTGATAGTTTGGCTGGGCGTAGTTGGAAATTTCGTAGTGATCGTATCCAGCCTTTGTCAGAGTTTGCTGAGCAAGACAATACATTTGCACTGTCAGTTCGTCTGAAGGCAATGGACTTGCCCCCGATTGATAGTAGCGTCCGAAAACTGTTCCCGGCTCAATGGTTAAGTCGTAAATTGAAATATGATTGGGTGCGATCGCAACTGCTTTTAAGAGCGATTCTTGCCACTGTTCTAGAGTTTGGCGCGGTAATCCAGAAATCAGATCGAGGCTGAAATTTTGCACTTTAGCCTGACGAAATAATTCTACAGCTTGCCAAATGTCATTCAGATCGTGCGATCGCCCGCAAGCTTGCAACAATTCTGACTGAAATGCTTGTACGCCCAGACTGAAGCGATTTACCCCAGCCGATAAGTATGCTTGGAGTTGGGCGAGGGTAAACGTACCTGGATCGATCTCCATCGAAATTTCTGCTTGAGCAGAGATCCCAAATTGACGTTCGAGCCTTGCTAAAATTTGAGCTAGCTGACTGCTAGATAATAATGAAGGCGTTCCACCGCCAAAAAAAATTGTTTCTAAAGGTTTGCCTAAAGCTGGTGTAGCAGCAATCTCTTGAGACAAAATCTGCACGTAATGAGAAATCGTACCAGATGTCTCACCCCGCAAACGATCCCCCACAACGGAAATTGGAAAATCGCAATAGTAGCAGCGCCGCCGACAGAATGGGATATGTATGTAGGCTGCACTGGGAATACCTGAATGCGCTAATTCTAAAGTTAAGTTTCGTGGAGTCAGATTTAATCTGGTAGTCACGGTAAAAAGTTGCGATCGCAAAACAACAGGAATGAATAAATTCTTTTGATTTTGATAGTGTCTTTTTGCTTTACTAGTTGACTTCGCTAGTAAGAATCATACCAAAAATGGGTAGCTCCATATACTAAATCTCTATAGTTTTTAGGGCAAAAGAACTCGAATCGCAGCTAGAATCTTGTCTTTAGAGATATCTAAGAATTCCTGTTTCTGTTACTCAGATTGACCCAAAATATCGGTAAGTTTACGCTTGAGACTGAAAGTGGGAATCGATAACTTGAGATTTGTCAATAAATATTTACAAAAGAGAATAGAAAATAGGAGAGAAGGGAGACATGAAGAATGAATTTAAAAATTATAGTTGTAGATTTAAAGCTCGGTAATCTAAAAAGAATTATGCCAAAAGGAAGAGAACCACAGATATTGGGAAAGAAAAAATAGACTTGAACTACATTTTCGCTCCATTGTGTCTCCTGTCTTCCTTGTCTCCTGTCTCCTGCTTAACAAACTATTTTTTAACAATCTTCTTGTTAAGAGTAGTATTAACCGTCGCGATCGGACAGCACCTCATAACCTCAAGGTTATATCATAGAGCCAGTATCGATAAATTGCTGATTCTCATACCAACCCAGACAGGGGAATCCAAGCAATGGAGTATAACCCCAATTCAATTGGACTTAACCAATGCTGGACGCAATCATAATTATTACATTCATCATAGCAGGAGCCGGAATCGGCTTCTACAGCATAGAGCTGCTGCCAGAAACCGTGCAGCGGCAAGTTACCAATCTCGATGCGCTACGATTAGTCATCGCTGTTTTTGCGGCGATGATTGGTGGTGGAGTCGGACTGAGTTTTCAAACAACCTATCGCCGTCTCGAAACCAAAGTTCGAGAGATGCCAGTTGACGTTTTATTAACACGCGCAATTGGCATGGTGCTGGGGCTATTAATCGCCAACTTAATGCTAGCCCCCCTCTTTCTGCTACCGATTCCCCAAGATTTTAGCTTTATCAAGCCCCTAGTAGCGGTTTTGGGTAGCGTCCTTTTCGCTTTTACAGGGATCAATCTGGCTGACATCCACGGACGGACGTTCTTACGGTTGATCAATCCCAATTCAGTTGAGACGATGTTAGTCGCAGAGGGAACGCTAAAACCTGCGGCAACTAAGGTTTTGGATACGAGTTGTATTATCGACGGTCGAATCGAAACGCTGCTAGCTACCGGATTTCTAGAAGGACAAATTCTCGTTCCACAGTTCGTCATTCAAGAATTGCAACAACTAGCAGATGGGGCAAAAGACCTCAAACGATTGCGGGGTAGGAGGGGGTTAGAGATTCTCAACCGCATCCAAGCAAGTTATCCAGAACGCATTGCCATCCATTCGACTGACTACGAAGATGTGCCTACAGTAGATGCTAAGTTAGTACGGTTCGTGCAGGAGATCAACGGTACTCTTTTGACCAACGACTACAACTTGTCTCAGGTAGCGAGTTTACAGAAAATACCCGTGTTGAATCTCAACGATCTGGTACAATCCCTGCGTCCGAGTTATTTGCCAGGAGACAACATCGATCTGAAGATCCTCAAGGAAGGCAAAGAACCTAGTCAAGGCATAGGCTACCTAGAGGACGGGACGATGGTAGTCGTCGAGGACGGTAGTAGCTATATTGGTGGCGAACTGCGCGTTGTTGTTACGAGTGCTTTACAAACCTCGGCGGGAAGAATGATCTTCGCCAAACCACAAGCATCAGCTTATGCTTAATGGTTACAGGAAGTAAAACAGGGAATATGGGGCGCAAGCTTCGGACAAAATTCTGCGATCGGTGTGGGCAACCCGCACCGATTTTGTTTCGGGTACAATACGACGAGTCGGCAACTTGGGTTTTCGTATGTGAGAGTTGTTGGACTATCGTGAGTCAGGATAATCCTTTTTACCGCTATGGTGGCACTTGGAAAGCACGGAAAAGGAATTAAATGTGTAGAGACATTGCACGTAACCTCTCTACACATTTAACGTTTCTACATGATTTCTTTCCCTAGAGGGTGTAAATGTGGAGCGATCGCCAGATAGTCTACGGTAGGGATGCGATTCAATACACCTCGGTTATCGATTCAAAGATCTTGAAGATCCCCCAACCCCCTCCTGAATAAATTCAATTTCTGTGTAATTATGCCGCAGTTGGAAGCCGTCGTTGCGAATATCAACGATTTGCAAAATGGGGAAATGCGACAAGTCTCTGTAGGTGAGACTGATGTATTATTGGTACGTCTAGCAGATAAGTATTACGCTCTGGGGGCATATTGTACCCACTACCAAGCACCGCTAGCAGAAGGGGTATTGTGCGACAACCATGTTGTTTGTCCCTGGCACAATGCATACTTCGATTTGACGACAGGCGAACAGCAAGAACCTCCAGGCTTAGATTCTCTACAAAAATATGAAGTCAAAATAGAAGGCGATCGCATTATTGTTAGTATTCCAGAAAATGCTGCTGGGCGCAGGCAGCCGAATCTGGCTGAGTATAACCCTGAAGATAAACGCACGTTTGTCATTTTAGGCGCAGGGGCAGCAGGGGCGCACGCCGCCGAGACGTTAAGAGTGGCGGGTTATCAGGGACGGATCGTGATGGTGACGCAGGATGACCGATTACCATACGATCGCACTTGGTTGAGTAAGGATTACTTGACGGGTAAAGTGACTCAAGATGATATGCCACTGCGATCGGCTCAATTTTACCAAGATTGCCACATTGAAGTCTGGTTGAATAAACAGGTAGTGCAAGTTGATGTTAGTAGTAAATCGATCTCATTTGCCGATGGCGAGTCGCTGCAATATGATGCCTTACTGTTAGCCACAGGTGGTAAGCCACGCCAACTTAACGTTCCTGGTAGCGACTTGCAAAATATCTTTACCGTTCGTAGCTTTGCCGATACCGATCGCATTTTAGCGGCAGCAGGTAATGCAAAACGGGCTGTCGTTATCGGGTCTAGTTTTATTGGCATGGAAGCCGCTTCTGGATTAACTCAACGGGGTTTAGAGGTGACGGTAGTATCCCCCTCTACCTTACCTTTTGAAAAGATTCTAGGGGCGGAAATTGGCAAGCTATTTCAACAAGTTCATGAGGAAAACGGTGTGAAGTTCCATCTGGGGAGAAAAGCGACTCAGATTGAGGGCGACGGTAAAGTTGAAGCTGTAGTGTTAGATAATGGCGATCGCTTGGATGCCGATTTAGTCGTAGTCGGAATTGGGGTTCAACCTGCAACTGAATTTTTGCAAGGGTTGGAGTTACACCCGAAGGCTGGAAGCGTCCAAGTCAATGAGTATTTACAAGCTGCTGATGGCGTTTATGCTGCGGGTGACATTGCCAGATATCCAAACTGGCGGACGGGAGAACCCACGCGGATCGAACATTGGCGGGTTGCGGCACAACACGGGCGCATTGCTGCTTACAATATGGCGGGACAGCAGGTGAAGTATCGTGGCGTACCGATTTTTTGGACGATGCAATTTCAGTTTCCCTTACGATATGTCGGACACGCGGAACAATGGGATGAAATTATCTTTCAGGGTGACTTACAACAGCGAGAGTTTATGGCATTTTACGTCCAGGGCGATCGCGTTTTAGCTGCTGCGGCAAGTCAAAGGGATACGGAGGCTGCTGCAATTGTAGAATTAATGCGCTTGGATCGAATGCCTGCGCCAGATGAATTGCGTCGTCCCGATTTAGATTTGGTGGAATTGTTGCGATCGTAGGGGCGGGTTCACCCGAAGATTTTACTTCAACACCGATATCTGAATAAACCCGCCCTTGATTTACGTAATTTTTGACGATTTTAATATTTCAATACAAATGAATGCAGATAATTTATTCAGCCGAGTGTCTTCCCCTTGGCTGTTTGTCCCAACGCTATATTTTGCCGAGGGTGTTCCTTACGTCATCATCAACAATGTTTCTGTAATTTTCTACAAGCAATTAGGTGTAGATAATACCCAGATTGCTTTTTGGACGAGTTTTTTATATTTGCCTTGGGTATTAAAGATGTTTTGGGGACCAATTGTAGATGGTTACGCCACTAAAAGAAAGTGGACGATCTACACTCAATTGGGTATGACTATCTGTTTATTAAGTTTAGCTTACTCGTTTCAAGTTTCCAACTTCTTTTTAGTTTCTCTACTAATTTTAGGAATTGGAGCATTCATTTCAGCCACACATGATATTGCTGCTGACGGTTTTTATATGTTAGCTCTTGAACGAGATGCACAAGCATTTTTTGTTGGTATTCGCTCGACATTTTACAGATTCGCCACAATTTTTGCTTCTGGAATTGTTGTCTTTTTGGCAGGACAATTAGAGCTAGAATTGGAAGATATTGCTTTAAGTTGGACGATCGCGATCGCGCTATCGTCTATCATTTTTGCTGCGATCGTTATTTTTCACTGGTTTCTTTTACCTATCCCTACTAATGATATAGAGCAAAAAGTCTCAGTTAAGACAATTTTTAGCTTTTACACTCAAACTGTTCGGTCTTACTTTAATCAATCAAAAATTCTGGCAGTTCTGGCTTTTATTCTCTTTTACAGATTTGGAGAGGGAATGTTAGTAAAAATATCTGCTCCTTTTTTGTTGGATGAAACCGCAGTTGGAGGACTAGGGCTTTCTACTTCAGATGTCGGATTAGCTTACGGAACTATCGGAACTTTTGCCTTGGTGTTAGGTGGAGTAATTGGTGGCATATTAATTGCTGAATTTGAGCTTAGAAAAATAATTTGGTGGATGGCGATCGCTCTGAATTTACCTAACTTATTTTATGTTTATATGGCTTACACTCAGCCTGCGATTACATTAGTTTATGTATTAGTAGCTATAGAACAATTCGGTTATGGATTGGGGATGGCAGCTTATAGCGTTTATTTAATTTATATTGCCAAGGAAGAATACAAAACCTCTCATTTTGCTATTTCTACAGGCATTATGGCTTTGGGAATGATGATCCCTGGATTCATCAGCGGCTATCTTCAGCAGGTTTTAGGCTATCCCATGTTTTTTATTTTGATATGTTTTTTAGCAATCCCAGGAATATTCACCCTTTATTTTATTCCTCTAAATTTAGAAAAGTGTGATAAATAATACTAAAAAAAATCAATCTAAAAATAAACTAGCGAGTTGGGCTATAACTCTTGAGATGGATGCTGATAAAAATGTTCGTACATTACTGTTTTTATAGTCATCGTCGTATAGAGTTACATGCTTACCTCACCCCAAGCCTTACAAAATATTTTCTTTTGTCCAGAAGAATCTAATTTTTATTCACATTGTGTAGAAACTTTGGTTTTAAATAATTGTTCTAACTCAGAATCTATAATAGAATTTGGCTCTGGCGATGGTAGTCCTATAATTCAGTCACTACTAAGAACAAATTTCAACGGAGTTGTACATGGATTTGAGTTAAATAATTTAGCTTGTCAAGAGGCGAATTTAAAGGTTGAAGCATACGAACTTAGCGACAAGTATAAAGTAGATAATCGCTGCTTTTTTGATGCTACTAAACCACAGGCTAAATATCTGATTTCAAACCCGCCTTATTTACCAGCAATAGACAATAAGCTTTTGCAGCCTTTATTACATGGCGGGTTAGAAGGAATTACAATTACTCAAAAGCTGTTAACGTTAAATTACGAAAATGTCCTGGTTATGGTTTCTAGTTATTCTAATCCAGTCGGATTAATTAACTACGCGATCGCCCAAGGATACTCTGTTAGCAATTTCATGATTTCGCCTCTAAAGTTTGGCTATTATAGCTCCGAGCAAAAAGTTAAAAACAGAATTCAAGAGCTACAAAAGGATAACAGAGCGTTTTGTTCGGAAAATATCTATCTTTTAGCAGGTGTTTTATTTACCAAAAAACGTGGTTGCAAAGTCGATTTATCTACAGAATTTTCTCAGTTGATGACTTGTTTGTAATTGCAAGATATTTCGGAGATCCCCCTAACCCCCCTTAAAAAGGGGGGCTTTTTTATCATCCCATTTGCTCTGCTTCCCGCACCGATCGCGTTACAGCCGCACCTGCGCGATCGCTCAAAAACTTCTGCTGGTCGTAGCCTAATACCATTTCCCATGCATCATCAGGATATTGAGATATGAGTGGTAAGGCAACGTCATCTAACATCCAGCGACCGTGCAATTCATCTACCTTGATATGCAAATCCCAATAGCTCATGGCGTTTGCTGATAGTCCCAGCCGTTCGCCAGCAGCTCGGTAGTTGCGAAACCCAGCTGGCACGGAAAGCTCTCCATAGAGCAATCCACCAATGTAACGCAGGAAGTAACGCTTGCGTTCGGTAAGCAAGAAACTATGATTGATGTTTGCTAGCACCTCCCAAGGTACGAGATCGAAATATGCCTCTGGTTGAGTTTGCATTTCCACTGCTTCCAGCATTGTCGTGAAGTGGGAAGAGTGCTTGCGTGCCAACCGACCACCACCGTATTCTTCTACAAGCAATCTTGTCAATACAGAATGCACTTCATTCGCAACGCCTCCCAGAGTGCGGGATAGCTGGCTTGCTTCTACTAATCCATCTAGAGAAGCGATCGCCAACAGACGACGGTAGCCTGCTTCACCGACGCGATCGCGAAAGTACCGAGCATCGTCAGACAATGGTGGTTCGAGATCGACAGCGACGCGATCGAGCAGTGCTTGTCTGATATCTATGCCTTGAAACGCAACGAGATCGAATTGGCTTAATTCCCACTGCTGCCAAACTTCCTCAATTCGATCGCGGATCTGGCTTAAGTAAGGCGATCGCTCGTTAGTGTAGCGTCGCAAATCGTCGTACCAAAATAGTTTTAGCCGATTGATGCGATAAAGTACGCGCTGGAGAAACAGATGTGCTGCATCATCGCTAGATCCTTGCGAATAAGCCGCCTCAATTGCCGTGGCGATCGCTTTTTCAAACTCAGTCGCGATTTGAGGCTGTGCAGTCAGCTTTCGATCTAGATCTTCCATTTCTAGCAGTTGAATAAACTGCTGTGCCTGTTCGTAGTATTGAGTGGCTGTTAGCGTTGGCGTAATCTTTGGCTCAGCGCTTGAGGTTACGATGTCGCTGTGCATTTATCTGCTTCATCCTTGAGATAACTACTAATAATCTTCAGTCATCGTTACTGCACGATACATCTACCGTTGGTTATTTAATGAGTAGTAGGGGCGCACATCTATGCGCCCGTACAAGAGTAGTGAAATCAGCAATTACCCATTAGCTGAAGCAATAAACGTCCAAGCCGCCATATACGTTCCAGCATAATTGTTGGCATAATCTGCATTGCTATCTGCCACAAACCAGTCAGGGATTTGCTTCTGCTGCCGAACTCGTTCATCCAACCCGATTTGGAGAGAGATATTTTCGTAGACAATTTTTGCCTTTGCCGCATTCAGCATATCTTCTACTAACTTTTGCAACCATTCAGCTCGAACAAACAGATTGTGCGATGGATGGTTGCCATAAGCAAAAGGCACAATAATAACCAAATATCCCTTTTCGCTTGTCAACTGACTCAAACAAAATTGAATCAGTTCTCGATCGTCTTTTTTCTCTAAAGTTTCTTTATCAACATTGTGGAATAGTAGCCCAGCTAGTACTACTGCATCAAACTTCTTATTTTCTGAAGCAAGTTCCGGTAGTAATATTGATAAATCTTTGGCAATGAATTGCTTGTTAGGATATAGGCTTAAACATTGTTCGATCGCTGCTTCACTATGATCGACTCCAACATATTCACAACGCTCTGGTAAATATTGACTCAAAGCTGCGTTGCCACATCCCAAATCTAATACGGAAAATGACTGTTGCTGAAAAGCTTCATTGAGAAACCAAACTGAAGGGGCATACCGCGTAGCATTTTCAGGAGCCTCAAAGTAAGAATAATAGTCATCTTGAAAACGTTCTTCTTCAGAGGTTTTCCGGTCGGGTGGTAACTCTTTCCTCAATAATGCCATTGATACGCCCTAATTTACTTTAAATATTTATCTAGCAATTTATCAGTGCGAAAAACACCCTATCTATCCTCAATTGGACAGATTGAGTTATGTATTTAATGTTACATAAACTTTAAGTTCTTACATTTAATATTTTCTGTCTTCTATCTCCTTTTACGTCATTTTCCAAGCGGATTTTGACTGAATAGCTTACGTGACTTTAAGGTCATACCTAGTTTAGGAGTTACTTTAATAGCGATAATCAACCATTGGACAGATTTCATTCTCCTAATTTAAGTAGCAGAATTAACACGTAACAAAGTTTTACAAATCGTAATGAATAGGACTGACACGCCTCGGCGTGTTCTTTGGCATGGCAAAAAGAATTGGCGCGATCGCGAAGCATCATCCTATCAAAGTTGGTTGTTCGAGCGATTTCATCAGCCTTTAGTTACAACTCCGCCACTACCTCAGTGTCAAGTTTGCGTTATCGTTCCCGTGCGCAACGAAGCCGAGAATTTAGAGAGTACGCTCTTGGCTTTGTACGATCAGCTCGATTTAACTGGAAAGTTGCTGGATCGCAATCGTTATGAGATCGTGCTGCTAGCAAATAATTGCAGTGATGAATCAGCCGCGATCGCCCGTAATTTTGCTACTACTCATCCAGATCTGGTTCTACACGTAGTTGAAAAAACCTTCCCTGCGGCTGAGGCTTATATCGGTCGAGTGCGTCAAGTCCTGATGGATGAAGCCTATCGTCGTCTGAGTTCTATTGGTGGTGAAAGACGAGTTATCGCCTCTACAGATGGAGATTCGCGGGTTACGCCGACTTGGATCGCTGCTATTTTAGACGAAATCGCCAGCGGTGCTGACGCTGTAGGAGGACGAATTATTACAGATCGTGAGGGTCGCACGGCTTTAGATCCTTATACAAGAGCTTGTCATTTGCGCGAAGTCGGTTATCGCTTTCTGATTGCCGAGTTAGAAACTTATTTAGAACCCGATCCAATCGATATTTTACCCCGCCACTTTCAACACTACGGGGCAAGCCTTGCCGTCACAGTGGAGATGTACGCTCAAGCAGGAGGAATGCAACCAGTCCGTACTCCTGAAGATGTAGCGTTCTACCAAGCACTATTGCGAGTCAATGCCCGTTTTCGTCATAGTACCCGCGTGCGTGTCTTCACGTCAGCTCGAACTACAGGACGCACAGATGTAGGATTGGCAAACCAACTGAGTAAATGGGTTGAAATGGGGCGATCGCAGCAACAATTTCTGGTAGAGTCGGCTGCTGAAGTCGAAGCTCGATTTGAGTGGCGACATCAGTTAAGAGTTTTGTGGTGGAGTTATCTTTGTGACTATCAGCCAACTCATAATGCGATCGCTTTATTAGCAAATGCTTTAGGTGTGAACTGGTTGTGGTTAATGTCAGAGTTAGCTCAACCTCAGACCTTCGGCTTACTTTGGGAAAAGGTAGAACAGCGTCAGCAAACAGAGGGATTCTGGAGGCAGCGCTGGCAACTCGTGCCGATTCAGGAAGCAATCTCAGCTCTGCGCATTCGCTTAGAGAAATTGCGTCACCAGCGAAGAAAGGTAAAAGTTGAAAGTCAAAAGTCAAAAGTCAAAAAAGTAAGTTTTAGCACAGATACCGCTTTTAGCTACTACCATAAAATCAGTTAAATCTGAGATAATCTATGATTTGAGATTTTGGCTTGGGAAAACTTTTCTACTTAGATAGAAAGCTAATTTAGCTGAATCCTTTTTGTTGAAATACTCATCTTTTGACTTTTAGTTTTTGACTTTTGAATTACTTAAATCCTTCTACGTAGACGCTGACCGCATCATTTTGCCAAGCTGCATCAACTCCTGACGCAGCCACAATTGCTTGCCCAATTGGATCTTTTGTTTCTGCATCTCCACAACAAGAAGATGATTGTCTGACTGTTACCTTGACATTTTGAAATCCAGCAGTTTCAACAATCTTTTGGTATTCATCTACTAATAAAGCACCAGCTACACAACCAACATAAGCACCAATATCTTGTCGCACTGACTCAGAAAGTTGCTGTTTGAGTGCTGTATCGGAAATGGCAATTCTGCCATTTGGTTTTAAAACTCGATAAATTTCTTGGAAGACTTTTGGTTTATCGGGAGATAGGTTGATGACACAATTACTAATAACTACGTCTATAGTCTCGTCTGCTACGGGTAAGTTTTCAATTTCTCCCAATCTAAATTCTACATTTTGTACATTCGATTTTTGAGCGTTTTCTGTTGCTTTGGCGATCATCTCTGGTGTCATATCTACACCGATCGCTTTGCCTGTAGCACCAACTTTCGTCGCAGCAATAAAACAATCAAAACCCGCACCCGAACCTAAATCGAGAACAATCTCACCTGGCTTGAGTTGCGCTAAATCAGTAGGATTACCACAACTCAATCCTAAATTTGCCTCGGCTGGAATTGTATTGAGTTCCGCTTCTGCATAACCTAAAGCAACAGCAAATTCTGTTGTGTCAGTGGTAGGAGTACCACAGCCACAACCTGTCTGTTGTTGAGCAATTTTACCGTAAGCCGTTCTCACGTTTTGTTTTACTGCATTGCTATCCATAGTTTTTATCTCATCCATTGCTAGAAACTTAAAGTGATATCTTCCAAGCAACATTGATTTACATCAATATTGATTTATATCAATATACTGGCATACGACATTGATGGATGTCAATATAGAAATATGAAATTATCTAAACTACTTACTAATTGCTGTCCACCCCTACTTTCAGGTTTCATCAAAGCTGAAGCGGCGGCTCAACTCGCGGCTATGTTTCGCGTTCTTGGGGAACCTGCACGATTGCAAATTCTGAGTATAATTGCTTCTCATCCTAACGGTGAAGTCTGTGTTTGCGAGTTAACTGAACCCTTGGGGTTATCGCAACCCACTGTCAGCCACCATCTCAAAGTGTTATATGAAACTGGCTTGTTGCAGAAAGAAAGGCGCGGCAACTGGATTTACTATAGTCTGGTTCCCCAACAGCTCGACGCACTGAGAAATGCTTTGCTTATTCCTCAGCGCGAAGATACATTAAGTTGAAGTTTTGAATGTAGATTTTATGATTTAAACATTGTTTTTTTCATTTTTAAGAGATTGAATAAGTTGCTCTACTCTTTTTTTAATTTGCGATCGCACCTGTCGAAAAGTTTCTATTGATTGCCCTTGAGGATCTTCCAATTGCCAATCCTGGAAGACTTCTCTTAATATCCAAGACTCAGGTAAATTGACACCACAGCCACATAAAGAAATAACTGCATCATAATCTTCTGGATGAAAATCGCTTAAAGGTTTCGATTTCTGGCTGCTAATATCTACGCCAACTTCTGACATCACTTCTACTGTTAATGGATCGATGTAGCTAGCTTCTAAACCAGCACTAGTAACTGAAATATTTTTTCTTCCTAATTGTCGGGCAAAACCCTCCGCCATTTGAGAACGACGAGAGTTATTTTTACACACAAACATGACTCTTTTCATAAGTCAAAAGTTAAAAGTTAAAAGTCAAAAAGAATAAGTCAATTCGGAGAGACTCGCTCGGATTTATTTCACTTAAAAGCACTGACACAACGCGGATCGCGCAGAGAAGCTTTTTCTGGTTCGCGAGGAAACCAAGCTGCTGTACGCTTGCAAATTTCTACTAGCATCAGCATGACTGGGACTTCGATTAAGACTCCCACCACAGTAGCCAAAGCAGCGCCAGAATTTAAACCGAATAACATCACCGCTGTAGCGATCGCCACTTCAAAATGATTGCTGGCTCCAATCAATGCCGCAGGTGCAGCATCTTCATAAGCAAGTTTGAGTTTTAATGCTGCTACGTAGGAAATTAGAAAAATAAAATTCGTCTGAATAAACAGCGGTACGGCAATTAAAACGATATGTATAGGATTGTTGACAATTAGCTCACCTTTGAAAGCAAATAAAAGCACGAGAGTCAATAAAAGTGCAGCGATCGCAACGGGACTGAGATATTTTAAAAATCGCCGTTCAAACCACTCTCTACCCTTATGTTTCAGTATCCAGTAACGACTGTACATTCCCGCAGCTAAGGGCAAGCCAACATAAATCAGCACTGATAGGACGATAGTTTCCCAAGGTACGCTGAGATCGTTTGCTGCTAACAACCATCTTCCCAACGGCGCATACAAAAACAGCATGGCTAGAGAATTTACTGCTACCATCACCAGTGTATGTCCTTGATTGCCATAAGAGAGATAACCCCACATCAATACCATTGCCGTACAAGGGGCTATGCCTAGTAAGATTGCCCCAGCAATGTAGGAATTCGCCAACACAATTTCGCTACCTCGGATAATTTCCGTACCAGATAGCAAAGGACGAAATAACCACCCCAGAAAAAATTGAGCGAATACAACCATCGTGAACGGCTTAATTAACCAATTCACAACTAAGGTGAGAATGACAGGTTTGGGCGATCGAATTGCGTTTGTTGCCTGAGTGAAGTCGATCTTCACCATAATTGGATACATCATGAAAAAGAGGCAAATAGCGATCGGAATTGACACCTGATAAATGCTCATGGCATCAAGAGCCACTGCTATGCCCGGAAACAACCTACCTAATAAAATTCCAGCAACAATACACAAGAAAACCCAGACAGTCAGGTATTTCTCAAAAAAACTCAGACGGTTGACAATTGGCTTTGATGCAGAACTGTTAATACTCATTGTTGCTTTAACAAAATCACTGCTTCTTGGGTAAAAACCGAAATTCCTGTAAGGGCGGGTTTATTGAGATCTTGGTATGGAAGTAAAGTTTGTTGGTGAACCCGCCCCCGGTGTGCGATCGTACCCATTACCCATTACCCATTACCAACTACCAATAATTATTCATCTCCAGCTTTCCAGGCGATCGCTTTTTGGGGTTGCGGATCGGGTAATTTCAAAGAAATTGCAGCCGCCGCAAGTACGAATACCATCGATACCCACAAACAACCCACTAAGCCAAATAGCTGAAAGATCAAACCAGATAGCACTGTACCCGCTAAGCGTCCACCAGAGTTAGCCATATAGTAGAAGCCAACATTTAATGCCACCTTGTCATCATCGGTGTAGGCAAGGACGAGATAGGAATGAATTGCTGAATTAAAGGCAAAAATAATCCCAAAAATTGCTAATCCTGCCACAATTGTTAAAGCTGGAGACACCCTAAGTTGGAGCGAAAGAGCGATCGCGGCGGGAATTGCACTCAGCACAAACGTCCAAATTTGAATCGTTCTCCCTTGGGGAGCCGCTCCCGAACCCAACCAGCGCAGCAGATTGGGCGCTAAAAACTGTACTGTCCCGTAGCCAATCACCCAGCAAGCCATGAATCCCCCGACCTGCTCGAACGTCCAGCCAAGCGTGCTGTAGAGAAACACGGGGAGGGCAACTACAAACCAAACATCTCTCGCACCGAAGAGAAAGAAACGAGCCGCAGAGAGAATATTAATCTCCCTACTTTTAGAAAAGAGTTGGGTAAATTTAACTTTCGCCTTAATTTTGCCCATACCTGACGGTAGCAGTACTCCCGTACCCAAGATTAAGCACAGTCCTGCTGCCATAATTAGCAGGGCATTCACAAAGCCAAATTGAGCTAGCAAAACGCTACCCACAAAAAAGCCAACTCCCTTCAGAGCATTTTTGGAGCCAGTTAATATAGCTACCCATTTAAACAGTGACGACTGCGCTGACTGGGGTACGACCAAGCGAATCGCACTCTTAGAACTCATCTTGGTCAAGTCTTTGGCAATCCCAGAAAAGGCTTGCGCGACCATCACGTAGGTGACTTGCAACCACACAGCCCATTCTGGATTGAGCAACGCCAGCATAGCTAAAGCAAAAACTTGTAGTCCGATGCCACCATAAAGAGTCAGCTTTAGACCAAATTGAGAGCCGATCCAACCTCCAAGAAAATTGGTGACAACGCCAAAAATTTCGTAAAACAGAAACAACATGGCGATTTGCAAAGGAGTGTAGCCCAGCAGATGAAAGTGCAGTAGCACCAACATCCGCAACGCTCCATCGGTAATTGTGAAGCCCCAGTAGGCAGCAGTAACGAGGGCATAGTTACGCAAATTGGCTTTATTTCCAGCAGTGGAAGTCATGGTTGTTGGGTGGGGCGAGACAGAAATTAAGCACTTATGTCAGAGATCTCGATCCCCCCTGCCCCCCTTGACAAGGGGGGAGTACGTAGCCCCCTTTTTAAGGGGGTTGGGGGATCTCAAGTTTGCAAGAAGGAGATTAGTAACAACGGGCAATCTTGCGGGCAAGTTCAACCATGCGATTTGCATAGCCCCATTCGTTGTCATACCAGGCTAAAACTTTGACTTGTGTTTCATCGATGACCATTGTTGATAGTGCATCTACAACAGCCGATCGCGGATCGTCTTTGTAGTCTACAGAAACTAAGGGACGTTCTTCGTAACCGAGAATGCCTTTGAGTTCTCCTTCTGCCGCAGTTTTGAGCAAACCGTTAATTTCCTCTACTGTGGTAGGACGCACGACTTCAAACACGCAATCGGTGAGGGAGGCATTTAATAACGGCACTCGCACTGCCAAACCGTTGAGCTTACCTTGCAGTTCGGGATAAATTAACCCGATTGCTGTAGCGGAACCCGTTGTCGTTGGAATTAAAGATAAACCCGTCGCTCGCGCCCGTCGCAAGTCTTTATGCGGCGCGTCTACGATTGTCTGCGTGTTGGTGTGGTCGTGGACTGTGGTAATGACTCCATGTCGAATTCCCAATCCTTCATGGATAACTTTTACAACTGGAGCCAGACAGTTTGTGGTACAGGAAGCCGCTGTGAGTAAGTGGTGCTTGTCATGTTCGTAGAGGCGATCGTTGACTCCCATAACGATATTTAACGCCTCTTCCTTAACGGGTGCAGCCACAATGACTTTTTGCACTCCCCGCTTAAAATAGGGTTCGAGTAAAGTTGGGGTGTGGAATTTACCAGAACACTCCAATACGAGATCGACTCCCAACTCATCCCACGGAACTTCTCCTGGTGTAGGATGCTCGCTGAAACTCAAATACTTGCCGTCAATAGAAATGCGATCGCCCTCCGCTGCTACTTCTGGTGTCCAGCGACCGTGGACGGAATCAAATTTGAGTAAATGGGCGGCGGCGACTGCACCACCTTTAATTTCATTAATATGTACGAAGTCTAGTTCCGACCATCCCCAGGCAGCCCTTAATGCTAATCGTCCGATCCTACCAAAACCGTTGATACCAACTCGAATTCTCATTACTTTACCTGGTTGTAGTTAAAATTTTGCTTGTCTGCGTAATAACTGCCCAATTGTCAGACCAATTTGGGATTTGCCTTCAAAGACGGTTCCCACTTTGCCTCGATTGAAGTAGATATAACTCAGGCGATAGCCTTCCGCAGGTAAAGGGATGTAACCCACGGAGCTAACTAAAGTTGGCGCACGCTGAATATAGAAATCGACAAATCTTCGCACGGCAGGTTTGAGCTGAACCGATCTGGCATTAACGTAGATAAATAATGGTCGAGACAGAGGCTCGTACTGTAGGGCAAACGCATCATGTCAATAAGGTAGAAAATTCTAAGCTTATTGACATTAATTGCAATAAACTAAAGCTTATTGAGAAGAAAATGGGTTGAAATCATTTGCAACAATCTCTATTTTATTGAGAAGAACCAGTGTAGGCATAAGGTCTGGTGAAGTTGAAAACACGACGAATATTCTAGGCGCGAATTTAGATGCGTTTGCCCTGGCTCGTACTGTGCTTTTTCTACTGTCTGTCGCGATGGTAAAACTGCACCTCTACCGCTATCTACTGCCAGAGCCTTCAGCTTGTTTTGATTTGCCTCGTAATAAGCAAAGCCAAAATACCCCAACGCATTCAGGTCTTTGCTCACTCCCTCTACCAATTCATCATCATCTTCGCTTGCCGTGTAGTCCTGGCGGCTAGCTCTGGCTTTACCGACTACTGCTTCAGTAAAATAATCAAACGTACCCGAATCTTTACCAGCACCGTATAATTTTAAGGGGCGATCGCTCCACGCAGACCTGATTTGCTGCCAATTCGTAATTTTTCCCTCTGCCGCTGGCTCCCACATCTTTTTCAGTTCGGCTACAGTAATATCTTTAGCCCAGGTATTTTGAGGATTAACGGCGATTGTCAGCGCGTCGTAGGCAACGGGTAGTTCGATATATCTAATTTTGTTGTTGTTGCAAGCTTCCATCTCGTCAGTGCGGATCGGTCTGGAAGCATCGCTAATGTCTGTTTCTCCGGCACAAAACTTTTTAAACCCAGCACTCGTACCAGAAAAATTCACGAGCAACTGTGCGTTCTTGCCCGACGCTGTGGTTTGAAACTCTTCTGCTATTGCTTTGGTGATGGGGTAAACTGTGCTAGAACCGTCCGTCTTAACTGTAGCTGCGGGTTCTGAATTATTCGCTTGAGCGAACCTTAACGGTTGCTTGGTTGGACTAACTGCGTTTGGCATTGCCATAGCAGTTGCGATCGCAACACCAAATCCCGCCAGGAAAATAGAAATACTGGCTATCGTTTTCATATGCCTCACCCCTACACTTGAAATCAATTTGCGATCGGGGAATCTACCTTTCTATCATTTCAAAAAAAATTGATTTGTCAAGAGGGGATGTTTGGCTCAAGATGAGGGCGTATCCTCGCAGGGACGGGCAGGAAGCAATTGACTGAAGCGGCGATATTCCGATAAATATTGTTCTAATGCAACGAACTGCGATAAATTCAAGCTGTAGTAAATCCAGCGTCCTTCCTGACGCGATCGCACTAAATTAGCTTCCTTTAAGGTTTTGAGGTGAAAAGATAGCTTAGATTGAGCAATTCCCAGTTCCTCCGACAATTCGCACACGCAAAGCTCTGAGGAGCGTAAAAGTTCTAGTATCCGAATGCGTAACGGCTCAGACAAGGCATGAAAACCAGATGCGATCGCGTCGGAGGTGACTGAGAAAGAAACTTGCATCAAATTTTATTGAAATTATACGTCTGACTATATGCTATTCTCTTTCGCGCAACACAGCTAGCATTTGTTGTCTGACGGCTCTTGCCCACAAGTCAAAGTTAAAATCTTCTCCATTGGCGATCGCTGAGTTTGCTGCACGATCGCGGTCTTTCTGGTTGTACTTGGCTTCAACGTTTGTTTCTTTCATGATGGCAAACAAAATGATAGCTTAATGAGTAATTTTACTCATGCATAACTTACTGTAAAAAATCTTTACTTAAAGGTAATTTATGCATTAGCATTGGTAAAAACAAAATATCAATGCCTTGGCGAAAAAACTTCTCTCCCTTGGCTGAGATCGCTGCTAGTATTATCAAATACAAAGTTATTGAGATCGACTGTTAACTCTCAAATTCCACTTTTAAGAAATTGCCTTTGCTCAATGAATGTAAAAAAAGCTATAAAAACAAATTAAAAGTGTAGCCAATCGCGGTAGCAAAGCTTAACGAAGTTATCGCAATTGTTAATATTTTTTCCCACTACGTAGAACATGCAAATAATCAAAAATCAAAATAAATTATTTTGCAGAACATAAACTTATTTTGTCATCAACCCATACAGCTTTGAGCCTCATGGTTACGATTGTTGTTGCCATAAATTTAATTTTATCTGTGCTGCTTTGCTATGTAGCGCGACGAATTTGGCAAATTCGCCGCAAATTAGCACGGACGGCTGATACACTAATTGCGATCGAGCGTTGCACTCGTACCGTACTGCGCGACGCACCAGAAATAATTTATTGCGGACAAGACAGTATTTATCGCTTGAGGCAGAGTGGCGAACCACTGCAAATACAACTACAACAACTCAGACAATTGATGTCACTCTCGGCGATCGGATGGCAAACTTGGATTAGGTTTCGGAATTCGGCATATCCCTTTGGAGCAGCAAGCTACAAAATTCGGAAGTCATGAACGCCTATTTATAGTTGTCTAATTTCATAGTCGTCCCATTAATATTTGAAATGGCTTTAGTTTGATGCGAACGCTATTCATGGCATCTCCGGTTCTAGCAAATTCGATATTGTCTCCCTGGATTGGATCGATGAGTTGGATCTTTTGCCGTGCCTGAGTAGTAGATGTATTAATACTAAGCGTTAAGTTTGCAGCTTCGCGATCGCTACTAAACGAGATTGCAACTAGGGTCAACCGACCGTTGCTACGCCGCAAACCAGTAAATACCCAAGGATTATCGCACTCTATCTCACGCAATAATACTTCACCACGCACCAGTTCGGGAAACTGCTGTCGGGTTAAAAACAACCGTCGATAAAACTCGTAAACATCTGGATTATCGTCTGGATTAGGACTATATTTGGGATCGCCAGCAAATACTTCGGGAATCCCAAATAAAGCATGAACAGCCTCCATTGCCATCAACCGTGGCGTGTAGCCGTTGAAGTGATAGAACCAGGAAGTATCGTGATTGCGCGTGAAATAAACGCGGTTGGCTCCTGCTGGCAGAGCGCTCAATACGTTGGCAATATGTGCCTTGTAATGTTGAGCATTAACCTTGCCTGCTGCCATGCGATCGAGCAAAAACTGTCCGGCTTCAGTTTGATTGTCGTGAACTAAGTTAGAGACAGAATAAAAAACGGGACCAAATATTTCGCTCAACAAGACTGTTTCGGGCTTAATTGCCTGCATAGCAGACAACATTCGCTGCATTAACTCCGGCGAAGCCGAACCACTGCGATAAGCTGGATAAGGAATTTTTGCATCCCAGCTCGCTCCTTTATAGCCTGCGGCATCGACCCGATAACCATCAATGTTATAAGTTTTGAGATCGTGTAGCGCTAAATCGACCATATATTGCTGGTATGCAGGACTTGCCCAATCCGTTGAAATACTTCCCCACTCGCGATGGCGCGCCAGGTTTCCTTGCTCGTCACGCACGAACAGATCTGGACGCTCCTGCGGGACTGACGATTTCGGATCGAAGCCGTGAATTACCATGTCAAATAATACTTTCATGCCGAGAGAATGAGCTGTGCGTACTAGCTCCCGCAGATCGTCTGACGTGCCATAAGACGGCTCGACTTGGTAAAGATCGATTGGTGCGTAGCCGCCAACCCAGTGCGGCATGAGGTAGATGGTGTTAAAGCCGATATTACGATAAAAGGATAATTTTTTAGTAATGCCTTTGAAACCCTCTGGAAAGTAGGGAGGATAAACTTCTAACAGCACCATTTCCCGCGCCCATTGTGGAGTATTGGTAGCTAACGGTAGCGTGCGGGCAAGCATTTGTCGATATTGAGCAAGTGCCGCAGGTAATGCTTGAGTCGTTAATTCGACATGGTGAATGTCAGATGTGACAGTATACTGTTCTGGCAAGCGATAGGCACGTAAGTTTTCATGCCAGAAACTCAATTTGCGTCCGTCACCACGAATAGTTGAGTTATACGCCACTTCGCCCGATGTCTCCATCCAACTTGCTAAGGTCATCTGTCGCTGTTTGTTGGTCATCGTCAGAATTCCCAGTCCAGCATCAGGGGCGCGATGCAACTGAATGGATTGGTTAACTAGATTTTTGTATGGAGTTTGGGGTGCGACATAAGTTTGAGGCAAAAAGGGACCGGGAACATCCACGACACAGAGATCGGGATTTTCAATTCCTACTCCAGGGAGTCCAAAGCGAAAACCTTCTAGCTTTCTGACCTGCTTTGCCGAAGCGCGAGCGCTGCTAAAATTTCGGCGTAGTGTTGCCGATCGCGCTAAACTTCCTCGGTCAGGAAAAAGCGTGTAAGCAACAGTTAATTCAAATTCATAAGGAGAATCTGTTTGATGCGGACGCGGTACAACGCCAAAAGATAAATTCAGCGTCACGCCCTTTCTGAAGCGATCGATCGCCGTCTCATAATGCAGTAATTTAGCACCATGTTGCGCGATCGCCCAATTGCCATCAATCTGAAAATCAATGTTCTGAGCAATGTCTGCTGCCGCAATCAGATTACCAGCAATTCCATCGGCAGCCAAGATCAGCCATTGTCCAGTGGCGCGATCGAATTCTAGTTTGAGCTTGTCATTACCGAAAATAATTCGGTTGGGTTGCTGGCGTAGATAAATATCTCGATACAACACTTGCGATTGTGCTGGTTCTCTCACTAATTTTGTGCTAGTTGCATCGGCAATTGCAAAACTGGGCGATTGCTCTGCTCGTGTGGGGTTGCCTTGAGCGTTTGGTTCACCTAGTATGAAGCTGAATACAGTACCCAACACTACTATTAAAGCTAGTGCTGACAAAATAAAAATCTTTGCCGCGCTCTGTTTTCCTGCTTTCCTACATCTGCGTTGCCATTGGATAACAGCTCGAATACTATGCCACGGACGCAGGTTGAACTTACTCATTCAGTCAAAGTAAGAACTTCATCGCACAGCATATCACTCTAGCAGTGGCAAGAAAACCTAGCGAACGATTGTTATGGTCGATCGCCCGATTCCCAAGCCGCTTGAAAGAAATCTCGTTCGCACAACATAGCATAGCGATAAGTTTTTTGTACGGTATCGGAGTTGCTAGTGTAGCGATCGCTCAATTTTTCGAGTTGTTGCGCTAGCTGCTCGAATTCTGGGCTGTTGTAGGTACGAATCCAATCGCTGTACTGATGTGTGAGAATACCCTTAGTTGCCAACTTCTGTCCCAAATAAGCATAAAGTCTCATACAAGGTGACATTGCCACAGCGGTTAAACCCACATCTTGACTCCAAGCAGTAGCCGACAAAAAATCGATATAGCGACGAGTGGCTGTACCTGGTTCGACAGAACTAATATTGACTCCCCATGTGGCTGCATACCCGGCATGAAGCTGAAGTTCTTGCAGTACGCCCCCAGCTAAGCCATGAAACAAATTAAATCCTTCCCAATCAGGTGCTTTAGCAGCGGCAATACTGTAGGCACGGGCAAAGGCTTCAAGGAAAAATGCATCTTGCCCGACATAGTAAGCAAACTTTTCTCGCTCCAAGGTTCCATCGGCTATACCCCGAACAAATGGATGATTCAGACAAGCTTGAGCTAAATCTTGGTTAGTTTGCCACAATTCGCTGGATAGAGACATATAAGTAAGTCGTAAGTCAGCGGTGATGGTCACTGGTCACTGGTCACTGGTCACTGATCACTAGTTAGGTTACAACAAAAACCTTAATAAAACTGAAGTTACGCCACCAAGGAAGTTAAAGAAATTGGGTTTGCTCTTAGGTGTTTCTGTTTGCGGTGCTTGCAGTTGGTTTACAAAGGCTTGGGCAGTGTCATAGCCTTCATTATTTCTCTGCCGTAAAAATAACCATTTGGCGCGTTGAGCATCCTGCATCGCTCCCGGTCGGTCTAGCAGTTGGTAGCGGGCAATACCTCGCGCCATGTAAGCTGGGGCGTATTTGTCGTTTAAGCTAAGAGCTTGATTGAAATAGCCAATTGCGCCTTTAGGGTCGCCTTTTTGTCCTTGAGCAATGCCCCAACGATAAAATTCTTCAGGCTTTGCTGCTTGGGTAGGAATAGCGATCGCCCCCTGCAAACTAGTACCGCTAAGATTAGTTGTCTTCAAGTCTACATTAGCTAAATAGGCATCGCGCAGATCGGCTCCACTCAAATCTGTTTGCTCCAACTTAGCACCACTCAGATTTGCGCCATACAGAGAAGCACCACTAAGGTTTGCACCGCTTAGGTCAGCCTCGCTCAAATTCGCCCGACTCAAATTAGCACCACTTAAATTCGCCCCCCGCAGATTCGCCTGACTTAAATTAGCTAAGACCAGACCCTCACCACTAAGATCGCATCCTTCGCACTGTTTTGTTGCCAGAAGTTGTCTAGTATGTTCCAGATCTCCCGCACGAGCTGGAGGTGCGAAGTGCAAAGCAGTCAAAACAGTAGTGATGACGATGAGTTGAGTTTTCATAGGTGAGGATAGAGTCAATTGCTAGGCGATCGCAGATGGACAATACATCTTAACCCAGAATTTTTCGAGAGTCGGTAGGGGCGCACAGCAGTGCGCCCCTACAAGAGCCAGGAAGGGGGACAAGGGAGAATAGCAACCAATAGCCATCAACTATTAACCGTCAACTAACAACTAACTCTTTTTCAAAGTTTTCAAATTCAGCGTATAACAGCCCAGTCTACCTGGAATCCGCTGCCATCGTCCTTGGGTAGCTCCTCCCCAGAGGGTTTTACCAATCCGGTCTTTAGCTTTGACTAAGGCACGTCCGTCAATGTCATCGCCGTATAGCACTTTGGCAACTTTCTCAGTGGTAATCACTTCACCAGGATGCTCGTTCACCACCACTTCCACAGCCGCAGTCAGACTGAGATGATTGTAGCGAGGCAGCATATCATCGCTTTTACCACGCCGCGACGGTCGCCGACGAGAACTTACGGGTAAGCGGGAGGTGTTAGCCGTGGCAGATTCCGAATCTGCTGTAGGTTCCACTAGGCTCAACTTGTAAGTATAGCAAGCTGGTTGATCTGGGACTTTTTCCCAAATCCCTTTATCCGTACCTTGTCCGAGGGTATCATAGATCCTGGGTTTTTCTGCTTTGACCGCTTCTGCATCCATGTCACCATACAATGACCAGATGATATACTCCACAGTTAAAATCTTGCCCTGGTTTTCCTGCAATAGCTTTTCCACTGCTTGAATTTTCGTCAGATTCTGATATTCTGCCTTCATTGGAGTTTTAATAGCCGAAGGAGATCTGGCAGTGTCCCCGCTCGTCTCTCCTACCTCCAGAGGTGTTTCGGCAACTTCTGTTTGGAGTTGTGGTTGGGCAAGTTCAGCTTCTGCTTGGGGCTGTGGTTGGGCAAGTTCAGCTTCTGCTTGGAACTGTGGTTGGGTAAGTTCAGCTTCTGTTTGGGGCTGTGGTTGGGTAAGTTCAGCTTCTGCTTGGAACTGTGGTTGGGTAAGTTCAGCTTCTGCTTGGGGCTGTGGTTGAGTAAGGTCGGATAGAGGCTGAGAGAATGATTCGGGTTCGGGTGCAGTTATACCAGATAGGGTTTGCCGTGGCTGTTCTTCAAAAGCAGTCGTTGGCAGCTCAAATGCATGTTGCATTGGAGGTAAGCTCACTTGGTCTGCGAGGAGAGCATTAACGTGAGTTATTTGTTCTCTAGCATGGGCTGCTTGGCGTTGGTTCGCTTCTAGTTGAGCATGACATTGCGATCGCATATCGACTAGGCTTTGTACAAACTGTTGATTTTCTACCAACTGTGCTACTAGTAACCCGTTGACATGCGACAATTGCTCTTTGAAGCGAGCTACCTGTTTCTCAGACTCTACGAGCTGGGTGTGGTAAAGCTCTTTCAGAGCAATTAAGTTTTCGATTAAGTGTTGAAGTTGTCTATGAAGAGGCATTTTTTTCAGTATTAAACTCCTTTCTAGTTAGCATATTGGATACACCATAGCTAGGTTTTGTTTGTCATGCCATCCAAAAAGGTTTTTGTTCGAGAGTACACAGTCCGCGCCCACGAACGTACAATCCATACTCGGTTATATAAATTCATCTGCCAGCAATGCAGTCAACCCACGGAACGGGAGAGTTATGGTCCTAGACCTCTGTATTGTGAAACTTGCCGTCCTCCCATGTCTCGTATGGTGGAAGACCCGAAATACAAAAAGAAAAAACCCAGACCCGTACTGGTTAAGCAGGCAAAAAAAGCTCGGGCTAGGTAGTCATTTGTCATACCCTTCGGGAAGGGCTATTCTTCGAGAAGACACCCTTCGGGTGTCTACGCCTACGTCATTGGTCATTTGTACTGATAGAGAACTGGTGCTACTAGACGATCGAGAAATCCTGATAGGATCGGCGATCGTCCGCAGATAGGAGACAGAAGGTAAGAGTAAAAGAACTTAGTAATTGATAACTAATTTTTCTCACCTCTCACCTCTCACCTTTCACCTCTGATGTCCAGTGACCAATGACTGACTATGATTCGACTTTTACTCCACGCCAGAAGGCAATGTAACCCTCAATATTTTTTGCCTTCTCTTTGGCTGTGGGATAGTACCAAGCAGCATCTTTGTTGACTTGTCCATCAACGACAACATTGTAGTAGCTGGCAGTTCCTTTCCAAGGGCAAGTCGTATGAGTGGAAGATTCTTGAAAATACTGCTTGTCGATCGCATCGGGAGGGAAGTAGTGGTTGCCCTCAACGATCTCTGTTTTGGAGCTTTCAGCTAAGACAGCTCCATTCCAAATTGCTTTCGCCATAGTTAATTATTTTGCTTCAATTCACAAACTCTCCAGATATCATTATGACTCTATCAAGAGCAGGGAGCGCATGAGCAGTGACCAGTGACCAGTGACCAGTGACCAGTGAATTCTCGACTTACGATTTACAATTCATTCCTCTTCGTCATCAAAGTAGAAAGGAGGCGATTTGAGACGATTTTCTTCTGGGATGACTGTATCCTTGTCGAAGTCACTATCTGAATTTTTATTGAAGTATGTGGGTAAGGGTTGCCTTGATTCTGCTGGAAGGCGATCGCGACTATGGCGGTTAGGGGTGCTACGGGTGAAAGTTTTCCAGGCTGCTTTTACACCTGTGAAGACGCTGCGAGTATTCACCTCGACGCTTCTTGCTTGTTCCTTGGCTCGATCTAAATTGCGATCGACTTGCTTGGCAATTTGTGCCGCACTTTTTACCCCATCGCTCACATCATCGGTCAAATCGCTAATTTCTAACCCTGTCAAGCGAATTGCTTCTAAAGTTGGAGGCAAATCTCGTTTGAGCGTATCGAAGAGTTTTTCGGCACTGCGAGATGCCCGTGCTAATTCGTGAAAAGCTGGCACGGCTGCCACTAAAACTGCTGTGAGGCTAATAGCAACTAGCAGTAGTGACAGTCCGAGCCAAAACAGCGGATCGATCGCAGTGGCACTACGGGCGATCTGTATAAGCAGTACGGGAATCGGAAGTAATCTCATTATTTTGCCGTTTGATGGCTTGACGCTCTTGCTGACTGGCTTCAACCCCAGCCGCGATCGCCTCTCGCAATCGTTCTAATGTATCATCCCAACTACGTAATGCCGATCCTGAAAGACGGTCTGCCTGGAGTTGCACGCTAGTCGATAAATCTTCTGCTAGTTCTGGGATAGCATTAGCAGATTTTTTCAACAACTGTCGCGCTTCTCGTCCGCTACGTGGGGCGATTAACATTCCAGTTAAAGTGCCGACGGCAGCACCTAATAAAAAACCGCCGATAAAGACTCCTGAACGGTTGTTAGGCATATATGAGGGTTTTCTCTCTACACTCATTGTAAGGTCAGTTGTCAGTTGTCAGTTATCAATGTAGAGACGTTACATGTAACGTCTCTACTTGCGACTTCATCTTGTATATCGATGCTTGACTCCTACGGGGAAGTACTCTGGATCTCCGGTGGGGGCGAGGGATACGTGAGGAATTTGATATTCGGGGGGGACGTAATTGGCAAATTCGCTATTGAGTCGGAGCAATTGCGCGTGAATTGAGGTGGCGATCGCATTTCTTTTTGCTTCATTTCCCTCTACCCCTGGTGCTAACTCTACCACTATAGAGAAGAAACGGTTTCGATCGGCATCTTCCTTCACTTCCATTACAAATTTACCCGTCACCCATTCTCGAATCTGCGGTTGTTCTAAGCCAACGATGACATTTTCGGGATAGATATTTGCGCCAAAGTAAGAAATAGTAAAATTAGCACGCCCAAACACGTAGACGAAAGGTAGAGCATGGATGCCTCTCGTTCCTTGTTGCTGTAAAGTGACGATTGGGTCGAATCCGTGCGATCGCAAAAATTCCAGCATGGCATCGTAAGCAATGATTCCACCTGTATCGGCAATGTGATATCGCACGAGGGGAATGCCATTATCGCCCGAAAATAGTAGCGTGCCGTCTTGCACTTCAAAAAAGCGGCTGAGCGGATCGTATTGTACTAAGGTGGGTAAGCGCGATTCCCCAAATAAGCTACGGGCTACTTCTGGATTCTCTGCTAAAAAACGTCGGATGCAGATACTCAAAGGTGTTTCATTGCCTAACACGCCAGCATCAGCCGTGCCGTAGAGTGAAGCAGAATCATAGTAGGGATTGTTTGCTCCCACTCGTTCCCCTACTAAACTCCGCCACTCTTCGCTGAAGACTTCTCCTGCTAGGACTAATTTGATTTGGTAGCGCTGCCACTCTATGCCGTTAGCTCTACCAGTGTCAATGACATCTTTGAGAAAGGGCGGATATCCCAGCAATACTACTTGCTCGAATAAACTACCCAGTTCTTGCACGACACGGCAGATTTCTGTTTTGTTATTCCCTGGAGTTACAACAGTGATGGGATAACCCTTACTTGCCAAGTGGCGACAGCAATCAGTTGTAAACATCCCACCTACCCAAGTTCCCAACGTAAAACAGACAACTGCTAGAGTGGGGCGGGTGTCAGCAAAAAAGCTATCGTGAAATATTTGTTCAAAGCGGGTGGCAATTTGCAGTTCGTCGGTCAGGTAGCGCAACCAATACGTTGGTTTCCCCGTAGAACCCGATGATGCTGCTACCATATCGCATCTTTCTAGTTGTCCGTGCCGACAAAAATTTGGCAGGGAATGACAACGTAGGTAGTTGTCTTTTGTCAGTAGCGGCAGTTGTTGAAAGTCTGCCAAAGTTTGAATTGCTGTTGGCTCGATTCCCCGTGCCGTCAAAAAAGTTTTGTATGCTGGTACAGTTGCAGCCACATCGCGAAATAACTCTAAGGCAGCAGCTTGAGGAGAAACTTGTTGATGCTTGCTTAGTTTCGTTGCTAGAGGTGTAGTGAAAAACTCTTGCAAGGCTGTTAATACGCGATCGCTTTGTTCTTGCTGCATTACCTGTGATTGTTTTCGACCAACCGGATTGGAACGATCTTATCAAGACTATTGCAACAAAGTCGATTTACCTAAACCACTTTGTTGTTTCATTCTTCTTGCTTTTTTGCTGTTTGCTTTTCTCGGCGATCGTGTTGTTACTCACTAAAATCTCTACAATGTTAAGTAAGGTAAAGCTGTTGTTTAGAGATTGAGAGTTAGGAAAACAATAATGATATTCGGATTTGGTAAAAAAATCGCTATGCCTTCTCCTCAGGAGGCTTTACCCGGACGATCGCAAGCAATGCCCGTACCTCAGACTCACTACACAAATGGAAATCCTCTCAAGCCGCCATATCCTACCGGTATGGAGCCAGCTATGTTTGGTATGGGCTGTTTCTGGGGTGCAGAACGCAAGTTTTGGCAGTTAGATGGCGTTTTTATCACTGCTGTTGGCTACGCGGCTGGTTTTACGCCCAACCCCACTTATAAAGAAGTTTGTTCGGGGATGACGGGTCATAATGAAGTTGTGTTTGTCGTCTACGATCCCAAAGTCATTAGTTACGAACAATTGCTGAAAGTTTTCTGGGAAAACCACGACCCAACTCAGGGTATGCGGCAAGGAAACGATGTCGGAACCCAATACCGTTCGGGAATCTACGTCTACTCTGAAGAACAGAAACAATTAGCAATAGCAACGCGAGATACCTATCAGCAAGCCTTGACTCAGGCAGGATATGGCAAGATAACCACTGAAATTATTGATGCTCCCGAATTTTATTGGGCAGAGGAATATCATCAGCAATATCTGGCAAAGAATCCTGGCGGGTATTGTGGTTTAGGGGGTACGAATGTAGCCTGTCCGGTGGGATTGATAGCAAGTTAGAACAACGTAGGGGGCGTTAGTAACGCTCCCTACTATAGAAAATATTTATAACTAAAAATAAAGTTAATAATTAATCAACTAATTTTATTTTCCTCGGCGCGATCGCAACAAATATCTTTAAAGTTTCACTCCGACAACAAATAAAGTTTTTCGTAGATTTGTTTGGCTCTGCTCTCTACTCCCTAAGTCTTTGATCGTAAAGCTTTTTACCAACAAGCAATCTGTCGCGAGTTAGATGAGAATTTTTCCCCTTCTTATTTAAATTGCAATAGTAAAAACCTTTTGTCATCTGAATTAAAGCTAATCTCAGACAAACCTTGCTGCATGAATAACTATTTCAAATCTAACTCTAGAACTATTTTATATCTACTAAAAACATATCTATCTTTGGTAGATTAACAAAAATTAACAAATTCGTATATGATAAGGAAGGCTTGCATCAAATGCCTTCAAGTTTGGCTTGTCTACTTCTACGTTTGCTAAGGATTCTACTCTGACATGGTTGCATCGATTCCGAACCCTTTACAACAAAGTGCTTTAAACCAAAGTGAAACGCGATTGAATATTGGTTATTCATATACATATAAGGGGATTATAATTGCCTTAACGATTATTGTGACTTGGATAGCTAGTTTATGCTTTCTCCTCTCAAGTCAACTAGAAAAACTGGGAATCTGGGGAATTCTATTAGCAATAGTTTGGCAAACATTTTTGTATACAGGCTTATTTATTACAGCCCATGATGCCATGCATGGACTAGTCGCTCCAAATCATCTCCAAATAAATCGCTGGTTTGGTAGAGTCGCTGTAAGTTTATATGCTTTATTTCCTTACAATCGATTGCTGCAAAAGCACTGGGCGCATCACCGACATCCAGCCAGTCAACTCGATCCCGATTTTCACAACGGCAAGCAGAAAAACTTTTTTGCCTGGTACTTATATTTTATTGGAAACTATTGGAGTTGGCGACAAATCATTGGCTTAACACTCCTTTTTCATAGCGCAAATGTATTATTAAATATATCTAGAGCCCACCTCATTTTATTTTGGGCGTTACCAGCAATTCTCAGTTCGGTACAGTTGTTTTACTTTGGTACGTTCTTAACTCACAGAGAACCAAGAGCAGGCTACGAAAATATTCATCGCGCCCAATCAACTCACATAGTGTCTTTCTGGTCGTTTCTTGCTTGCTACCACTTTGGATATCACGAAGAACATCACGAATATCCCCAAGTTCCTTGGTGGAAATTACCAGAAGTCTATAGGATGAAAAGAGAAGAATCAGTTATCAGTGACCAGTGACCAGTGACCAGTGACCAATTACACAATACTCATAACTCGCTACCAGCGACAGTACCAGTCGCAATGACAATTGCGGGATCGGATAGCGGCGGCGGGGCTGGAATTCAAGCAGATCTGAAAACTTTCGCCTTCCATTGCGTACACGGTACGAGTGCGATTACTTGTATCACGGCTCAAAATACTTTGGGTGTTACGCGAGTTGATGCTTTACCTGCTGCTGCTGTTGTTGCTCAAATTCAAGCGGTGGTTGAGGATATCGGGGTTCAAGGTGTAAAAACTGGGATGTTGCTCAACCGGGAAATTATTACAGCCGTATCCCAGCAAGTTGAGAGCTTAAGTATAGATAAATTGGTTGTCGATCCCGTGATGGTGTCGCGCACGGGAGCGCAGTTAATTGATGATGCAGCAGTAACAAGCTTGCGATCGCAACTCATCCCTCTAGCAACCATAGTCACCCCTAACCGCTACGAAGCGCAGATCTTAAGTGGGAAAGAAATTCATAGCTTAGATGACATGAAAGCTGCGGCTGAGGACATTTTTCGCCGGACGGGAGCAAAGGCTGTGTTAGTCAAGGGTGGAGGAATGTTAGGAGAGGTGCGCGGCGTTGATGTTTGGTTTGATGGCGATCGCCTGGAGATAATAACGACAACCCAAGTCGATACAAAAAATACCCACGGTACGGGTTGTACCCTAGCCGCCGCGATCGCAGCCAATCTCGCTTTGGGGAAAGAGCCATTAACTGCTGTACGGCAAGCGAAAGAATACGTTACCACAGCCTTGAAACACGCCCTCAACATTGGCAAAGGACAAGGACCTGTCGGGCATTTCTTTCCCCTCCTGACTTCTGGCTCCTGACTCCTAATAACTGATAAATATTACAACTTAGCTGTGAAAGTAGCAAAATCTGGCTAAACTGGTGGCGAATATTTCTTTTGACGGCGCTAACCATGCGATCTAGCTCCAGCTCTGCTCATCATCATCCAACATCTCATCACTATATGCCCTCTGTGCCACTTTCGGTCTATCGGGAATTGGCATTGGAGTTGCAAGCTACCCAGGAGATAATTGACGCTCTCAAGTCGCAAAATCAGCAGCTAGCCAGACAAAATCAACACCTCCGCCAAGAAATTGAAAAAGTCGTACAGCATGTTTCCTATCTACAACAAGTGGTTGATACGACTGTGGCGAACCAAATAGAAAACGATCGCCCCGAACGAGAGGATCGAGTTAAACCAAAGCGCCCGCCGGCTGGTCGTGCCGGACACCAAGGCGGTGTGACAATGAAAACTGGCGGCGGACATGCTTCAGAATTTGTAGCAGTTGAAGAAGTGGAAGCAGATAATCACCATCACCGTTCCCCATCGGACGCTACTCGAATGAATGGCTGGGGATTGGCGATCGCAGTTTCAATCGTAGTCGTGACAGCATTTAGTACTGGATTTCTCCTGGTTCGCCCTCTAACATCCAATCGTTAAGCGATCGCACTGACTGCCTTCTTCTAAAAAATGTATTAATTAATACGATACTTCACACTAGAGGATGATACTACAAATAAGTTCCAGCTATTGCATTTGGGATCGATCGAGTGTAGAAAAACAGGATGGAGGCAATCTACGCAGTAATTCAAACAGTGCGATCGCACTCAAACTAAGAGATAATTTTCCTTTGGTGAATCACAGCAGTAAAACACACCAATATAAAACGATAAACAAACGGGAGTGAGAAAATTGAAAAAGGTAGAAGCAATTATCCGACCCTTTAAACTCGATGAAGTGAAAATTGCCCTCGTCAACGCTGGCATTGTGGGCATGACAGTTTCAGAAGTCCGAGGCTTTGGACGACAAAAAGGACAGACAGAACGCTATCGCGGTTCCGAGTATACGGTAGAGTTTCTGCAAAAACTCAAAGTAGAGATCGTCATCGAAGACGCACAGGTAGACATGGTAGTAGACAAAATCATCGCCGCCGCCCGTACTGGAGAGATTGGCGATGGCAAGATCTTTATCAGTCCTGTGGAAGAAGTCGTCCGCATTCGGACAGGTGAAAAGAATCTGGAGGCAGTTTAGGCTAGTTCTCAGTTATCAGTTATCAGTGACTAGTAACTAGTGGCTAGTGACAAGAATTGAGTCTAGCCGCTAGTCACTATCCATGCATCACTTGCAACTGGGGAATCAGGGCTTGAAAGGCTCGTCCGCGATGGCTAATTTCGTGTTTCAGTTGGGGTGGCATTTCGGCAAATGACATTTGCCGATCGGGAACGTAGAAAATCGGATCGTAGCCAAAGCCTCCTATGCCCCGTGGTGCAGTCAAAATTTCACCGCGACAAATGCCTTCGGCTTGCAGGACGATCGCCCCATCAGGACGGGCGATCGCGATCGCGCAGACAAATTGCGCCTGTCTATTTGCCGCGTCTCCTAGTTCCTGTAAAACCCGTTCGATCCGCTCTGCATCGGTTTTAGCATAACGGGCAGAGTAGATCCCAGGAGCGCCACCTAAAGCATCGACTTGTAAACCAGAATCGTCAGCGATCGCCCATTGTCCAGTTGCTTTTGCTACCTGAGAAGCTTTCAAGCAAGCGTTGGCAACAAAAGTATTGCCTGTCTCCTCAACTTCCAGATCTGACGGTTTGAGGGTCAATTCCCAGTTTAGATCGGTCAGGTAGGCTTGCATTTCCTTTAACTTACCTGGATTGCCAGTCGCAACAACCAGAAACTTTGGATTTTGGATTTCGGATTTTGAGTTCATTTACTTGTATCCGTCTATAGTCTACGGCGAGCTATGTACTGACCGTGGACGTTGACGCAATAAGGCATGAGGTAAGTCAGCATTCCAGATATCCAGCGTTCCCGATCCATGTCTCCACGCAGCAATGCTCCACCATGATTAATCGTAAACAAGATCGTGCCTACAAATAGAGCGGTCTTCAACCCCGTAAAGACAAATTTTCGATCGAACAAACTGCGTAAATATCCTGCGATCGCTTTCATGGAAAGTAGAGAATAGCCACCGAGGGAATTTTAAATTGACGGGCGAACCGTCAAGAGTATCTGGTGAATCAATTTTGGATATTAGATTTCAAATTCAATCTAAAATCCCCCTTGTCCCCCTGCCCTAGCTTTCCGCCCAATCCTTTGCCCAATTGAGGGTTTGATGCACCTGTTCAATTGTTGATGCTTCGCAGTATAAGCGCAAGACAGGTTCAGTGCCGCTAAAGCGAATCATCAGCCAGCTATCATCATCCAAGCGGAATTTGTAGCCATCAATCGTCTGACAGTTGACTACAGCTTTTCCAGCAATTTCTTTGAGGGGCTGAGTTTGCAACTGATCCAAGAGACGCGATCGCACTTCCATACTTGCTAAGGGTAGATCGATGCGATCGTAGGCAGAGTGAAAGTTAGTTTTTGACTGGAGTTGCTGGTAGAGGGCGCTTAAATCTAGTCCAGATTGCACGACGGCTTCTAGCACATATAAGGCAGAAAGTAAAGCATCTCGTTCGGGAATATGCGTTCCATAACCGATCCCGCCTGACTCTTCACCCCCAAGCAAAACTTGGGTTTCCAACATGCGATCGGCAATATATTTGTATCCCACCGGAGTTTCGGAAACTGGGATCTGATGTAAAGCTGCAACGCGGGGCATTAAGTCAGAACCGCTGACAGTTTTGACGAGTTCGCCTTTCATACCGCGATTTACGGCTAAGTGTTCGATCAAAATGGGAATCAGGACTTGGGAACTAAGAAAATTACCTTGTCCGTCTACAGCTGCAATCCGATCGCTATCGCCATCAAATACTAAACCTACAGCCAAATTGCCTTTTTCAGCACTATGGGTACGGATGGTTTCAAATAAACGAGAAAGGTATTTTGGTAATGGTTCTGGCGCGCCGCCACCAAATAACGGATCGCGATCGCTGTTAAGTTCGTTGACTGGTACTTCTAATATCTGTGCTAGTCCCCCTGCGGCTGCACCGTGCATCACATCAGCAAAGACTGTTAGTTTACCTTGAGTAATATACGAGCGAATGCGATCGAGATCGACTTTTGCCCGTAGAGTGTCGCAGTAGCTAGACCAAGGATTGAATGTTGTCATTTTCCCAGGATTGGCACTGGTAGAGGATGGACGATCTAATAAAGATTCAATATTCTTTGTCACCTCTGGCGGGACAGAACCGCCAAAAGCGCCTTTAACTTTCAATCCTGAATAGCTACCTGGGTTGTGGCTAGCAGTAATGACTAAAGCACCCAGAGCGTTGTGCTGTTTTGCCGCTAGACTAAAAGCAGGAGTGGGAGCGTAAGTTTCTGATAAAAGTACGTCAAACCCTACCGCTGTAACGGCTTGGGCTGTTGCACGGGCAAAATCCTCTGACATGAAGCGGCGATCGTAGCCCACAATAATCGTATTGCTACCTGTAGTATTACCGTACGTTCGTGCTAAAACTTGAGCGGCGATCGGTGCAACTAACGCTAAGCGTTCAAATGTAAACTCATCAGCAATGATACCGCGCCAACCATCCGTACCAAACTTGATTTTATTGCCAATTCCTGGCATGGTATTTACCCCAGAACCCTAACGCTGGATCTTAACATCTCTGGTTTAATAAGCAATGAAGAAGTTTGCGCCTCTGGATTACGTTTGATGAATTTGAGGAACTTTTATGGAATCTATTTGCATATTCTGCGGTTCCAGTACGGGTAATCGTTCTATCTACCAAGAAGCTGCCCAAGCAATGGGCGAGGCGATCGCGCGTCGGGGATTAAGCTTAATTTACGGTGGTGGTAATGTAGGTTTGATGGGTATGGTAGCCGATGCCGCTTTAGCCGCAGGTGGTGAGGCAATTGGGGTTATTCCCAAGTTTTTAGTTGACAAGGAAATTGCCCACAACGGACTGACGCAACTACATGTCGTCGATTCCATGCACGATCGCAAAGCATTGATGACAGAATTAGCCGACGCATTTATTGCCTTACCTGGAGGATATGGCACGTTGGAAGAATTTTGCGAGATTCTTACCTGGGCGCAGTTAGGATTGCATCAAAAACCCCAAGGTTTATTAAATGTTGAGGGTTATTACGATCCGCTATTACAGTTATTCGATCGCGCCGTTACAGAAGATTTTTTAAGATCGGAATTACGTTCTTTGGTATTAGAATCGTCGTCATCTGAAGATTTACTTGATTTGTTAGCTAACTATCAGCCAATAACCGTTGAAAAGTGGTTGAGGCAAGATACTGAGGTTTGAATTTTCGTTTAGCGATACATATCTTAAACTATTATCGAAGTTTGTTCGACATAAGTGTAGTAAGTAATTGAGTATTGGGTGAATAAAATTCGCGACTACACAAACCAAGTCTGCCTACGCGGACTAATAGAAAGTATGTTTCCTTTTATAGAAATTCATACATCTCGCCTCAAATTCCGTCCCTATGCAGTAGCAGATTTAGATGATCTGCACCGCATTTTCATCGATCCTCAAGTCAGAAGATACTTATGCGACGATAAAATTATGCCGCGAGAGTGGGTTGCCACAGAAATTGAAAATAATACCAAGTGTTTTGAACAACACGGTTTTGGTCAGTGGAGTATTTTTTCTAAAGAAAATTCAGAATTAATTGGCTTCTGTGGTTTCCGATTCTTTTACGAAAAGCCACCAGAATTACAACTAATCTATGGTTTATCACCGCAATATTGGGGTCAAGGACTAGCAACAGAAGCTGCAACAGCCATGATTCAATATGGATTTACAGAACATAAATTTCAGCAGATTATTACTAATACTGATGTTGAAAATATTGCTTCGGTGCGAGTAATGGAAAGAATTGGTATGAGATTTGTCCAGCGCGCTAATAAAGAAGGATTAGACGTGCTGTATTATGCTATCTCTCGCGAAGAGTATCAATTCGATCGTTCTTTATATAGTCTGCATATAAAATCTGACTTTTCCCACCATAGCTAGGATTGCTTGCAATTGGCTACCCTCTGGAGTTAAACAACTACTTTGTTGCCTAATTTTGTTACATAATTTTGATAAGGCTAGCTCAACAACAAAAGCGCTACTCAAGCCGAACAATTGCTTTGCTCAGTAATGCAGATTATTGAGAGAAGGATTGGCAAACAGTTCCAACTGCCCTTGACCTATTACTGAATAGGTTAGGAGATAGAACTATGACAACCACTGAGTCTTATTCTACCAAACAGGAGATTTTGGCTTATTTACTGAAACAAGGACAAGCAACAGCACAGCAGTTGGCGAAAGCTTTATCAATTAGTCGGCAAGCAACACAACGGCATCTGAAAAATTTGCAGAATGAGCAGCTGATTGAGTATCAACCGATGCCAGTTGGCATGGGGCGACCGGGTAGTGATATGGAAGTAGTGGTGAAGCTCAAATCCTGTCTAACTCTGCATTGTAGCCATGAATGAAGTACCAAATCGC
>NZ_RSCK01000035.1:0-62228 GCF_003991895.1 Chroococcidiopsis cubana SAG 39.79 | reverse complement strand
GCTACCCAGTTACAAAACTGTTCCCACAAGGAAGCGCTTTCGCGTCTTTGTAATGTGGTTGTCATGGTTCTATGTATTGCGTTTGGTTATGCAAATCAGGGTTTGTTTTCCCTGTTGTTAACACTATAAGGAACTTCATTGAGTTTTGTAAAGATTATGAAGATTAGCTTATATTATGAATGGTATAAGTTTGTTTTATAATTTAACAACTCAGCCTAAAAATAAAAGAGCTGAAAACTTTTTCCTAGCAAAGCTTTCAGCCGTATTACATAAGTAGCTAATTCTGAATTGCGAATTAATGAATTACGAATTAGTTTTCTTCCTTAGCCTCCTCAGCTCCCTCAGCTCCCTCAGCTCACCCAAACGAATATTCTTTAACAAAGTACGAGGAACTCAACCAGGAGGCCAACTCATTTGTCGCCCGCCAAGAATGTGAAGGTGCATGTGATCCACAGTTTGTCCGCCGTCTGCACCAGTATTAATCACGACGCGATAGCCGTTATTCAGTCCTACTTGCTGGGCAACTCGCTTAACAGTTAGTAACAAATGACCCATAAGGGCGTGGTCGTGAGATTCGGCATCCGATAGCTTGGCTATAGGTTTTTTGGGAATCACGAGGATGTGAACGGGGGCTTGGGGATTAATATCTTTAAATGCGATCGCCAGTTCGTCTTCATAAACGATATTGGCGGGAATTTCTTTACGAATGATTTTGCCAAAAATAGTATCTGTAGTTTCACTCATGCCGATCGCCCTTGAACTCTGTTAGAGATTCTAAAGGGTTCTTGTCATGGAAGAAATATAAAATGCTGGCACGGGTTTGGAGTGCATCAATTGTCGGCATCGATGCCGTCAAAGTAGGAGTCGAAATCGATGTCTCGGCGGGGCTACCGGGAATTGTCGTGGTAGGATTACCGGATCTGGCAGTTCAGGAGTCGAAAGAACGGGTGAAAGCAGCGCTCAAAAACGCTGGGTATGCTTTTCCGCTGAAAAGGATCGTAATTAACTTAGCGCCAGCAGATATTAGGAAAGAAGGACCCAGCTTCGATTTACCGATGAGCGTGGGCATTTTGGCGGCTTCAGAGCAGGTCAACCCGCAAATGCTAGGGGATTTCTTATTTCTGGGTGAAGTCTCCTTGGATGGCGGCTTGCGGGCAGTGGCTGGTGTCTTACCCGTGGCGGCGGCGGCGCAAAAAATGGGGATTACTGGGTTAGTCGTACCCGCAGATAATGCCCAGGAAGCAGCTTTAGTGCAAGGGATATCAGTTTATGGTTTTCAATCTTTATCGGAAGTCGCAGCATTTCTCAATCAGCCAGAAAAGTTTCAGCCCGTGCAGTTTGAAGGCACGCGGGAGATCGTCAGAAGTGTCCATTGTGGTGCAGATTTAAAAGATGTCAAAGGACAAGCTCACGCTCGTAGAGCCTTAGAAATTGCCGCAGCTGGGGGGCATAACTTAATTTTTGTGGGTCCGCCTGGGAGCGGGAAAACGATGTTGGCTCGTCGTCTTCCGGCGATTTTGCCACCACTCAGTTTTCATGAGGCGTTGGAAGTTACCCAAATTCATTCCGTAGCGGGGTTGTTAAAAAATAAAGGTTCGCTAGTTGCAGAACGTCCCTTTCGTAGTCCCCACCATTCCGCCTCTGGTCCTTCTTTAGTTGGTGGCGGGACTTTTCCTCGTCCTGGGGAAATTTCTTTAGCTCACCACGGAGTTCTATTCTTAGATGAATTAACGGAATTCAAGCGGGATGTATTGGAATTTCTGCGCCAACCTTTAGAAGACGGTCACGTCACTGTATCTCGTACTCGCCAATCGGTGATGTTTCCCGCCCAATTTACTTTAGTCGCGAGTACAAATCCTTGTCCTTGCGGTTATTTTGGCGATTCCATCCAAGCGTGTACTTGTTCCCCCAGGCAAAGAGAGCAATACTGGGCAAAGCTTTCGGGTCCCTTGATGGATCGAATTGACTTGCAGGTGGCGGTGAATCGACTGAAACCAGAGGAAATTACCCAGCAACCTACGGGGGAAGATTCGGAAAGCGTTAGGCAAAGAGTTCAAGCAGCGCGCGATCGCACCCGCGATCGGTTTGAGTCAGAATTATCGGTAAGTTGTAACGCAGCAATGCAAAGTCGCCATTTGCGGAAGTGGTGTCAGTTAGATGATACTTCTAAAAGCTTATTAGAAGGAGCAATTCGGAAATTAGGCTTGTCAGCTAGAGCCAGCGATCGCATTCTCAAAGTGGCGCGGACAATTGCCGACTTAGGGGCAGAGAAAAACTTGCAAAGCCATCACGTCGCCGAGGCAATTCAGTATAGAACTATAGATCGAATGCAGTAACCGCGCTAAATTACCCATTAGCCTCATACAATATAGTGCTGAGCCTCTATTTCTGTCCCCGTGTTAGCCCAACCGCCATCAGGATTACCTCGCCGTCCGCGTCGCTTGCCAAATCAGCGCTGGCAAATACATCCAGCTCAACCGGAGTTGGTCAGCCAGTTGACCACAATAAACCAGCTCTCACCTATAGTCAACCAGCTTTTAGTCAATCGCGGCATCGAGACACCAGCGCAGGCAGAAATATTTATCAATCCAGAAACTTTAGATTTGCCCTCACCCCTAGAGGCATTTTCCGACCTAGCGATCGCCATAGACTTATTAGAACAAGCGATCGCTTCCCAAGAGAAAATTGCCATTTGCGGCGACTACGATGCTGATGGGATGACGAGTACAGCCTTGCTACTCCGCAGCCTGCGCTGGTTGGGGGCGCAAGTCGATTATGCCATTCCCAGCCGGATGCAGGAGGGCTATGGAATTAACAAGCGGATTGTCGAAGAATTCCACAGTGAAGGCGTGCGGCTGATTTTAACCGTAGATAATGGTATTGCCGCGATCGAACCAATCGCCAGAGCAAGAGAACTCGGTTTAAATGTCATCGTCACCGACCATCACGACATTCCCCCCACTTTACCCCCAGCAAACGCGATCCTCAATCCCAAACTCATTCCCGAATCTTCACCTTATTGGGGTTTAGCTGGGGTTGGTGTTGCTTACGTCCTAGCTATTTGTCTGGCTCAGAAAACAGGACAACTCAAGGGTTTAGTCAAGCCTTTATTGGAACTCTTTACACTAGGAACGATCGCCGATCTCGCACCTTTAATCGGTGTCAATCGTCGGTGGCTGAAACGCGGATTGCGACTGCTGCCTCAGTCTCAAATTGCTGGAATTCAAGCCTTGATTCAAGTGAGTGGTGTGAACGACAAAAATAAGTCGCTCAAACCAGATGATATCGGTTTTCGCCTCGGTCCCCGTATTAATGCGATCGGGCGAATTGGCGATCCGCAAATTGTTATCGATCTATTGACAACTGATGATGCCGGAATTGCCTTAGAACGGGCAATGCAATGCGAACAAATTAACGCCCGTCGCCAACAACTTTGCGAAGAAATCGAACGGGAAGCGATCGCTTATGTCGAATCATCGCACGCCATGTCTCTACAAGAGGATCGCGTCTTACTTGTCGTTCAACCAAATTGGCATCACGGCGTAATCGGGATCGTCGCCTCTCGCCTGGTAGAACGCTACGGCGTACCCGTATTTATTGGCACGTATGAAGACGAACATCACATTCGCGGTTCAGCACGTAGTATTCCTGAATTTAATGTTTTTGATGCCTTAGAATTCTGTCGAGATTTATTAGGTAAGTTTGGCGGACATAAAGCAGCAGGTGGTTTTTCCCTTTCAGCCGAAAACTTAGAAGCATTGCGATCGCGTCTGATTCAATTTGCTAACTCTTGTTTGCAACCGGAACACTTAAAGCCACTGCTACAAATTGACACGCAAGCCAATTTAGATCGGCTCAATTTACAACTTTATCAACAGTTAGATATTTTACATCCTTGTGGAATTGAAAACCCTGAACCTGTCTTTTGGACGGCGAATGTCAAAGTTATCGATCAGCAAATAATCGGTAAGGGTCATATTAAATTAACTGTAGTTCAAGAAAAAGATTTATCTGTAGGGGCGCACAGCCGTGCGCCCCTACAACAAATGAAAGCGATCGCCTGGCGTTGGCGCGAATATTTCCCTTTACCACCACGGATAGATATTGCCTATCGTTTGCGAGAAAATACTTGGAATGGTAATACTAATATTGAGTTAGAATTAATCGGCGTGCGCCTACCTAATCAGCCGCAAATATTATTTCCCCTGAGACGAACTGCCACTACAATTCCCTTTGAATACAAACAGCGGCGTTATACTTGCGGTGTTTTCCCTACAAACAATTCATTAGAATTAAGGATTAAGAACACTGAAGGACGAGTTTTAGCAATTGAGGCAGGAAATCTGATGGGGTTATTAGGTAGTAGCCGTAAAGATGCTACTCAAGTCGATCTCTTTCAACCCCATTATTACAATCTTGTTCAAGCTGCAATTCAAGCTTTGGAGATGGCTAAAACTTAATTTTCTATACAGATTCAGGGCGATTAATTTGGTTAAACTTTGCTCTCAAAGTTTCTATTCTGCTGCGATTTACACCCAAATCTGACTCACCCATACGAGAAGCCGAACGCACGTGGATGACTCTAGCGTTCTCATCCAAAGAAAATTCTACATCATCTACAAACCCAACAACAGGAATGGTAAATTCCGTATAGAGGTAATTTTCTGACTGAGCGATCGGTTTTGTTCTTCTAAATGACTGAAGCACAGTTTTTAAGTCAGTCATAGCCGCTTGAGCAGAGGAATTATAAATAAAAGGCTCGATTTTATGTGCGGGATCTTGACTCTGACTGCTAACACAATTAGGAGTGTTGGGACAAGGTGCAAGTTCACCCGCACGAACGCCTAAATTGTCGGGGCGAGTTCCAGCAAGTAACTGCGGTTCTCCTGTTAAAGATATTTTCGTTCCTAGTAAACAAGCAAAAACTAATAGTAAAGATATGCAGGTGAAAAGTACTCGCTTGATTACTGAATTTGATTGAGTGGCGATCGCTGACATTGTTTCACCTCTAAAATGTTTTTACATGGATAAACGCCAAGGTATACTTTTCAAGTAACATTCTTAAAAATCAAAAAGCCTGTATCCACTCTTTAACTTCATACTCCGTCCAAATTCCATTAACCCAATACGGATCGGACTCAATTAAATTCCGTACTGTCGCCTCATCTTCTGCTTCATAAATCCCAAATACTTTGGTCACATCTTTAGTCGGACCAATTGTAATTAAAACCCCAGCTTCTTTCTGTTTTGCCAGTCCATCTAAATGTGCTTGTCGATAAGGTACGCGCTTTTCCAACACGTCCTCGCAGTAACTTCCCCACACGATATATTTAGGCATAATCTTTTTCGCTCTTTACGTTTTTGTCGCTCGATATTGTGATTTCTCTTACTCTCTTTGTCAAGATAGGCTATTTCAAAGTTTAGGGTAAAAAATTAAACCAAACTCAAATTTACCATTTTCATGCCATCAGTCATGAATTCAAACTTGCTTGAGATAACCTTCATACCGCTGTCTTAATTGTTCGACAGTTAAACTCTGCGTCCAATACTCTACCAAAGCATGACCGAATGCCCAAGCATTATTTTCTGGAGATGCTGAGTTTTCCAATAACAACGACCACAGGGCGAGTAAGTCGAAGTTATGCGGATTTTTATCTGGGTTGAGCAGTGAAAATAGTTCGTATGCCATTTGTAATTTACCAATGACAACAGGCAATTGTTCCACTGGAATCTGCGCTGCTAGGAGATTAGCTAAGGTAGGCGATCCGGTTGAGAAGGTGGAAATAAACTGGAGGACAGGGCTTTTGAGTAAAGCCGTGAGTCCTTGAGTCGTTGCCATTTGGAAGGTGTAGCGATCGATGATTTTGGCGGCGGTGGTGGTACGAGTGTCTAAATCGCGCATGAAGCGTGCTAGCCGCAGTTGTTTGGCAGGGGCGATCGCCTGAACTAAGGCTAAGGATAGCGCGTCGATTCCCCAAGCAATTCGACCGACTTGCGGATCTGCCGTAACAATTGGTAGCACCACATCGCAATAATTCGCTAGCAGTTGGGCGCGATACTGAATCGCCTCTCGGATGGAAATTTCTTTGGGGCGGTCGCCCAGTTCCCAATTATAAGACGGTTGCCACTCGCGAATCGGACGCAACCGATCGACTTGGGTGACAGCTGTAATTACGGGCAAGTCCGTTACTTCTGCCTGAATATCTTTGAGAAAGTCTACATCCATTTGTAAAGCTGGATCGAGGGCAGGATTGACAAGTAGCAACAAATCTGAGTTGCTGGCATATTCGAGAACTTGTTCTCGTAATTCAGCGCGATTAACCTGTTCGTATCCCGGCGTATCCCACAGTGTCAGAGTTTCTCCCGTATCAGTTTGCCAGCGATAATTTTGCAAGCGATCGGTGCTGGGTAAAACATCAACGGCGGCGAGTTCTGCCCTAAACAAGGTATTAATTAAGCTGCTTTTTCCGGCTCCAGTGCGTCCTACTAAGAGAATGCTGACAGGTTTTTGCTCTACAATTTCCACAGGCTCGGCTTGCGACAAAATTTCTCGCAGAGTTTGAGTCTTTGCCTGGGGTAAAGTTTGAGTCTTGGATGATTCTAAACCAGGTAAGGTATCGCCACTGTAGAGGGCGATCGCTTGCCGACACAGATTTCTTAACGCTGCTTCCCGTAACAATTGACTCAAATTGACCAAAAGTTGTCGATCTGCCTGGTTTGTGTAACGCTGGCTAGCTTTTTTCGCTACGGCGGCGGCTGGGTTCAAAAGCCACTGTGCTAAGTTCCATGCCCGCCAGAATTTGCGCGCCGATGGCTCTAGCTTGCGGTAAACTTCATATGCCTCATATGCTTGCCCGACAGTAACTTGATTCAAAGCAGGCGATAATTTTTGCATCCACCGATCTAAATCGTCTACCGTCCCTCGGATCAGTCCGTAAGCTTGGGGAATATAGATATTTAAAAGCGGATACTTGACTTCTGGGTGATAAATCTGGGCGATCGCGACAACTAAATCTTGACAGCGCTGCCAAAAAGTTTGCCAGTCCTCCCACAAAGGGCGATCGCTTTGTGCTACAACGAGAATTTCTTGTAGCGTGGCTTCTGCTTTCTTGCTGCTGTCTGGCGTTGAGAGTGGTGCATCAGCGGAAAACGATTCTATTTCTTTGCTAACTTCTGCGGCTACAGCCTCCATCTCCACGACAACAGGACGTGTCCACCGGACTAGCAACCACCGCCAGCCGACAAATATTAGAATAAACACACCCCAGATCCAATTGATGCGCCATTCATGGATCTGCAAACCTGCTGCTACCAGGAAGAAACCAACGATAGACGCGATCGGAGTTGCTAAGACAATCCACTGCCACAGCTTTAATCGCACCATTGCCCCTGCCTAGATGAAACTTCTGTACAAAGTCTATCGTTTTAGTTTAGGAGACAAGGGGGACAAGGAGGACAAGGAGGACAAGGGGACAAGGGGGACAAGGAAGCAGGGGAGCAGGTGAGCTTTGTGTGCAGGTGGGCTTCAGGTGCAACAACCAGCAACCACCCATTACCCATTACCCATTACCTGCAATAAATTCATAGTATTTTATACCCACAGAGACATGAGGAGTTAAAATTTAAAAACTAGGAGTGCAAAGGCAAGATCTGAAGCAAACAGAAATAGACAATGTTCTTTTTACTACCAAGCTCTTAGCCTCAAGCTTCTAACTTCTACCACGTGAGTGTAGACAACATCTCAACCAAGCATTTATACTTTAGCCTCGATTTGAAACAAGAAGTGGCGAGGAGGGAACTATCGCTGAGACACTAAATCTAACTGTTAGCCTGAGAGGAACTCGTGAGGTTCGGAGTAATTATCAGTTATTCCGGTTGACGGGTTTGCTTGATGCCTTTTCAGAACCAACCTTTCGCAAGGTACTCGGCAAGTATGTTGAAGAGGGACCAAAGCACATCATATTGGATTTGTCCCAAATTGATTTTGTCGATAGTTCTGGAATTGGCGCTTTGGTGCATTTGAAGAAGCAGACTGAAACTAACGGTGGGACTTCACAAATTGTCACCAATGCCCGCGTAACTCAAACAGTCAAGACAGTTAACCTAGAGCAATATTTAGGTTTACGACCGACTGTTGAAGCAGCTTTAGAAAATATTCAAGCATCTTGAGCGATCGCAGGCACTCTAACTTTAGCTATCCGGTTTTGCAATCTGGATAGCTTAATTTTTTGATATAAAAAACTTATCATAGGTTCAACCCCCTGAAATTGGGGATCGATCATAATAATGTAGTCACCGATCGCTGATGGCTGAAATTGGTAATTGGTAGTTGGTAGTTGGAGAGTAGCTTGTGTATTGAGTAGATTCTTGTTTCGGTCTAGCTACCAGCCACCGGTCACTGATAACTGACAACTGATAACTGACTGTTGAGGGGAGAATCCAAACGGAGTGGAACCGAAGGAGGACAATTTATTCGACGGCTCAGCTCGGGAAGCTCAGACAGATGTAGTCACTCAGTTGGAGTTGCTACCCAGTTGGTTGGCGATCGCTCCTGGGCAGCTACAACAACTCTCACCTATGGCTTTAGCATATTTGGGCGATGCGGTTTACGAGCTGTATGTGAGGAGCCACTTTTTACTACCCCACAAGCGATCGCAGGCTTACCACAACCTTGTCGTTGCTCAGGTTAGAGCCGAGGCACAGGCTTCGCACTTACGATATCTCACTCCATATCTCAATCAAGCTGAATTAGAAATCGTGCGTCGGGGACGCAATGCTACTGTAGGACGACCGCGTCGCGCCGCACCAGAAGTTTATCAACAAGCAACGAGTTTAGAAGCTCTCGTAGGCTATCTTTATTTAAGCGATCGCCAGCGCTTGTATCAACTCTTGGAGCAGCTACCATTAGCTCCTACAGAAACATTAAACTCCCCTAGTGTAAATAAAAATGAATACTAAGGCTATTAACAATAAGAAAAATTTATGGCAGAACCACCCAAATTAAAAGCCAAATCTAACCCTTCTGGAAAACCGCAACGTGGCAAACCAGAGCGTTATACAGGCAAGCGTGCCGATCTCAAACATAATGCCACTAAACAAGATGGGGAAAAACGTCATGTGGCAGGAAAGAAAGATTTCTCTCGACCAGTCTTAGCTAGTCCTACCTACAATACAGAACGCGACAAGACAGATCGTTTCTCGTCCCAAATTCCAGCTTCCACATCAGAAGAAGAGAGCGATCTGATTTACGGTCGCCATCCCGTGCTGACAGCTTTGGAAACCCAACGACAGCTCAATCGGCTTTGGGTTACTGCTCGTCTGCGTTACGATCATCGCTTTCATTCTCTGCTCCAACAGGCAAAGGAGAATGGTACGGTCATTGATGAGGTTGAACCCAAACGCCTAGACCAAATTACCCATCACGCCAATCATCAAGGGATCGCCGCTCAAGTAGCTCCCTACGATTATTTGGAATTAGGAGGGCTAATTGACAAAGCGAAATCGACTTCTCAGCAACCCGTAATTGTTGCTGCCGATGGTATTACCGATCCTCACAACTTAGGAGCAATTATCCGTACCGCTGAGGCAATCGGAGCGCAAGGCTTAGTCATCCCTCAACGCAGAGCTGCTGGGATCACGTCTACGGTGATGAAAGTCGCAGCGGGTGCTTTAGAAACATTCTCTGTCGCCAGAGTCATTAACTTTAGCCGCGCTTTAGAAGAATTAAAAGCAGCTGGTTTCTGGGTTTACGGTACGGCATTAGAAGCGGAACAATCGATACAGACAGTTAAATTTAGTGGTCCTATTGTGCTAGTAGTTGGCTCGGAAGGGGAAGGATTGAGTTTGAGCGCTCAGCGCTGCTGCGATCTGTTGGTATCGATTCCCTTGTCAGGCAATACACCGAGTTTGAACGCTTCTGTCGCAACTGGTATGGCACTTTACGAAATTTTTCGCCAACGCTGGCAAAATGTAAATTATGTCAACATGGGTACAAAAAAAGATAAATTAGAAAACTAGCGATGAAATCTTTTTTACGAAATGTGACAATAGTTTACGATTTGTTTTGTTAGCCCGAATCCTTTACCACAAGCTGATAGAAAAAAAAGACATGAACCCAATTTGGAATCACACTAAAGAAAATCTGATTAGCTTCTTCCATAACTTCGGTTGGGCATGGTGGGTAGAAATTGATACCCAAAACCCCCGTTGTACTTACTACTTCGGTCCTTTTCTCAGCGCCAAAGAAGCGGCAGCTGCCCAGCGTGGTTACATAGAGGATTTGGAGCATGAAGGAGCGCAAGGGATTGCAGTCGAGATCAAACGCTGTAAACCCTCTCGGTTAACGATCGCCGATGATATAGGAGAAAGATCGGAACCGCAAATCAAGCCAATTCTCAGCAGTCAAGTGTAATTCTGAGAAAAGGCAAAAGGTAAAATTCAAAAGGCAAAAGTCAAAAGTCAGGAATCAGGAGTTGTTTAGTCTCCCCTGCTCCTCTGCTCCTCTCCTGCTTCAAGGCTTGATTTCCAGCCTTGCTGTGGCGGTTTTGGGGTAATAGTGCGCCAGAATTTGCAGGTAGTTGTAGCCTTGTGCTGCCAGTCGATAGGCTCCTGTTTGGCTCATACCTTTGCCACCATGAGCTTTTTGAACGATCTCATCTGTCGCAGCGTAAAGCGATTCGACTACGCCGCCTTGATAGCTAATAATCTGCCCAGCAGTATCTTTGACAGCTTTTTGTGTAGTGTTGTACTCGCTGTTCATCCCTTTGTAAACTTGCCAGCGCTGGGTATTCCCGAGATTAAACCAGGAATTTGCCGGACGTACCATGTGAACCAAAGCATAGGAGCGAGCGGCGACGGCTTGAGCTTTAAGAGCTTCAGTAGGGGCGGAAGCGTGCATTTCGCTACCGACAACGCTGGCAAGATAATGCTCTAAATCGACATAGTTAACCGCGAGTAGCTTCTGTTGTCGAGCAACGAGCAGGAGTTTGCCTCTATACCAGCGATCGCCTACGTATACCACACCTCCTTTTTGGGGGTAAATCCAGACCGCATTGGGTAATTGGGCATTGCCAATTGTAATCCGATCTGAGTCGCTAGGCTGTACTGTAAAAGCCTGTCCGTTGGGCAGTTGCCGTAAGACTTTGCCGTTTGTTTCTACAACTTGGGCGGGAGTTGAGGAGCCAACAATTAGAGAATCTGCATCTTGAGCGATCGCCACGCGAATTTCTAAGCTTGGCGCAGCATATTGTGTTTTTTTGGCTACAGGCTGCCGTTTTCGTTTAATTTTTTGAGGTTGCTGTTTGTTCGTTTTATTGAGCGTTGGTGGCTGAGCTTTTGGTAGCTTGCTTTGCTCCTCCCGCCTAGCTTCTGCCTCCCATTGAGCGACACTAGAAACGTTATTCGCAACATTATTGTCAGATGGAGTCTCAGGAGATGGATCTGTTGCCGTAGTAGAAGTCGGAGAGAAAGATTGACTGAATAAAGGTAAAAGCAGAGGTACAGACGCGATCGGGATCAGCAACATCCCTAAATTTCCAATAACTTTGAATCCTCTATTTTGTCGGTCGAATCTACTCATATAGCTTTGCGTTTAGCTTTACGTTCATCAGTCGCGATTGTCAACCCGCCGAACCATCTGACGGTAGCACAGCAGAACTAAGTCATTTTAGCCGAATCAGCGATCGGTGACCAGTTTTCAGGGAGCGATCGAGCAGGGGAGCTTTAGGTGCAACAACCGTCAACTACCAACTACCAACACCCCACAACGCCAGTTGCTCATGGGGGGCGACGAAGTCCGCGATAGCGCCACCCCCAAGACCGCACTGGCTCCCCCACACCCTATTCCTCAGCGCACTACACATCACTCATGGTTTTCCTGTTACGCTAGAGCTATGCTAATGACTGCTGAGCTGCTGCTACAATACCAACGTTGTAATCGTCGCCCATTTCTCGATCGCCACGGAGATTTGGCACTTAAAGATGCTCCTAGCGAACTGTTGCTGAAGTTACAACAGGACAAGTTCGAGCATAGACAAAGCATGATGGCAGAACGGATTTATCAGCAACCTCAGTATTCTAAAGAGGATTGGCAAGCAGGAGCAACAGCAACTTGGCAGTTAATGCAACAAGGTGTAGAGCAGATTTATCGAGGAGTGATAATCGCCCGCACTTCAGAAGATGTAACGCTGCTCAGCCGTCCCGATTTGTTAATTAAACAACCAGGGCAATCGATTTTTGGAAATTGGATGTATATTCCAGCCCAAATTGAATTAGGTAAGCGCCCCAAACTAGAATACCAAGTTGTAGCTGCTTTTCACGGACAGGCGTTGGGCATGGTGCAGGAGAATACACCAGATCGAGCCTGGTTGCTCTTGCGCCGGAAAGAGATGTATGAGGTAAGTTTAGCCAGAGTACTGCCGCAGATGCAGCAGATTTTTGCCGAGTGCGTCCAAACATTAGCAGCACCTCAAGCACCAGAAGTCTTTATTTCTCGCCAGCGATGCAGCTTATGCCGTTGGTATAGTTATTGCTCTGGCGTTGCTAGATCTCAACAACATTTGTCTTTACTGCCTGGGGTGACACCCAATCGTTATAAAGAGTTACAGGCGATCGATCTTGTCACGCTAGAATCTTTAGCTAAGGCTAACTCATCTGACTTAGCAAGCTTACGAGGTTTTGACAAAAAAATAGCTCATCATTTAGTATTGCAGGCGCAGTCAGTCTTGGAAAATCGCCCGATTTCGCTTTTAAGGGAGCAGGGGAGGAAGAGAGCTGAGGGAGCTGAGGAAGCTGAGGGAGCTGAGGGAGCAGTTTTCAATCAACAATCGTTAACTGTCAAATACCAATTACCCATTACCAATTACCCATTACCAAATCCCATTGAAATCTACTTTGATATTGAGGCACAGCCAGATCTAAATCTTGATTACATGTTAGGAGTGTTGGTGGTCGATCGCCTGAAGCAAACGGAAACTTTTCATTCTTTACTAGCAGAAACACAGTCAGATGAAAGCACGATTTGGCAACAATTTTTAGACATCGTTGGGCGCTATCCACAAGCGCCCATTTTTCATTTTTTCTCGTATGAAGTCGAGACAATTAGACGCTTGGCTCAACTTTATCGGACACCAGCAGAACAAGTTAGATCGATCGTCGATCGCTGTGTTGATATTTACGAGCAGATCGCCCAAACTGTGGTGCTACCAATTGAAAGTTATGCTCTTAAAGCGATCGCCCGTTGGATTGGGTTTGAATGGCGCGATCCTCAAGCGCACGGTTCGCAGTGTATTTATTGGTACGATCGCTGGTTAGCAACAGGCGATCGCTCTTTTCTCGAAGCAATTGAACGTTATAACGAAGATGATTGTCGCGCGACTCGTCTGGTAAAAGATTGGTTAGAAACTTTCATCAAGCGGGAATTAGAAACGGATTTAGATCGAGTTTCTTTAGTATCTTAGCTGGCGTTTCTATTCCTGATTTCAAGCTGCAAAACCATTGTCCTGTACGTCGTTAGTTTGTTGCGGTTGCAGTTGAAATTTTTGCTGTTGTCGAGCGTGGCTTGATGTCAAGTAACGATTTAAGATGCGATCGAGAGGAACGAGAATTTTTTCTAGCCAGTGGCTTTTGATCCCAAAGGTGAGGCGGTGGCTGAGGGGATGAACGATTGTCCATCGCCGCCGCCAACCTAATTGTTTGTATTTTTGGAGAAAGTAAGCATCTTCAGCTAAATTCCACTTGTCACGCAAGCGATGCAAACTCGCTAATGTCCATGCATCACTCCAACGCAGCATATAAAAGTGTAAGTCCGTCCATTCTAAGGGTGGTCCTGGTACGTAAGTGACAAGGCTGCTGGGTTCAAAATAGACTTTACCTCCCGCCTCCCTGACACTCATGCAAAAGTCTAAATGTTCTTTCGTGTTCAGCATGGCTTCATCTAACAAACCAATGCGGGAAAAGATCTCTGTACGCACGAGAACGCAGTGAAATTCTGCTAATTCAGTTTCGTTACGGTGTAGGCGATCGCGGACTTCTACGACTCGTTTTCCCTGCTTGTACATCTTTTCTCGCAACCTGCGTCTGGGAGTTGCTTTATTTTTGTCAACCCAAATATGAGATTCGCCACCTGCAAAGTGGACGATTTCATGTATTGGTAAATCCTGACACATCAATGGTCCAACGACTGTAGCTTGTGTTTCTTCAGCACACCGCACTAAATTTTCTAGCCAACCAGGGGAAACAACCACATCATTGTCAGCGAATACAACATATGGAGTATCCACTTGACGCAAGCCTATATTTCTAGCTTGATTGGGAGAAAGATAGTAATCTGTTCTGATAATTTGAAAGTTTCTAACTCGCGCTTGTTCCTCTAAATATTGACGTACTTTTATAGGAGAGTTGCCATCAATGTAAACTAATTTAAAAGGAATTTGCGTATGTTCGTAGATACTTTCTAAAGACTCTTTAGTATAACTAAAACGTTCGCGAGGAGTTACTACAATGGTAACTTTGAGTAAATTCATATTTGCCATTTGTTGTTTGTCGTTTGTCATTTGTGAATAGCTAGTCGCTAGCCACTAGTCACTAGTTACTCTTCACTACTCACTTTCTGATAAATATCGACGAGTTCGTCGTTAAGGTTTTGCATATTAAAATATTTTTCTACTCGTTCGCGACCAGCTGCACCTATAATATTCCATATCTCTGGATGTGCGATTAAATATTGTAACTTTGATGCGATCGCCTCTGCATCTCTTTCTGGAACTAGAAACCCAGAAACACAATCTTCTACAAGCTCTGGAATTCCTCCGTGATAGGTGCTAATGACCGGTAAGCCGATCGCCATTGCTTCTTTTAAGACATTAACAGGGGCATCTTGATTGCCATCGCGTGCTGTAATACTGGGAGCAATAAATATGTGAGATGCTTGCAAAACTTCAATAATTTCCTGTCGATTTTTTTTACCTAATAGATGTACGATATTATTTAACTCTAGTTCTTGGATTAGTTGTTCTAGTTCTGTTTGTAAAGAACCGCAACCAACGATTTTATACTCTAGATTAGGACAAGATTTTACTATTTTCGCTACTGCGCGAATGCTGTATTCAATTCCTTTCTTTTCTACTAAACGCCCAATGGTAGCAATACATATTTTCTGATGAGAATGACGATAGCGGGGTGTATATTGGAAACGATCGCAATCAATTCCTGAGTAGTGAACGCAGATTTTTTTTTCGTTACAACCGAGTTTGAGGAGACGACGTTTAAAAAAGTCGCAATTTGGCAGAAAGAGATCGGCTTCTACAAAGGTACGATCGTAAATGCGATCGCCATGTTCTTGAATGAATTGGCTGATATCGTAACCGCGAAACGATACGACTAATTTGGCTTGAGGAGCATTAATTGTCCGAAATAGCATACCCCAAAAACTTAAAGTTCCAAACTGACAGTGAACGATATCATATGCTCCTTTATCTGCACCAGCGATCGCGGCATAAAATAATCGTAAAGAAGTTGCCGATTTGCCATACTTGAAACCATTAAGCGATCGCAGTAATTTTCTAGGTGCTTTCGTAAAATTTATACTCAGTAAACCAATTGCTTTGAGCGATCGCTTCAGAAAGTTTTGGGGAATCTCTGGTAGATAATAAGTGCGTTCCAATAAACAATATTTTTCGACATCGGGATGTACTTTATTCAAATCACCTGGAGTGCAAGTATATATGTCTACTTGATGTCCGCGTTCTAGGAGTCCGGTAATTTGGTTAAGAATAAAGGTTTCTGAAAGTAACGGAAAGTGATTGACAATAAATGCTACTTTTAGCATAGAGGTCGAGCGGGTATTTTAAGATAAAATTTTTGGTTCTGTCTATAGAAGACTGATGCTAATGAAGCAATCGGGAACTACGAGTTAGGGGGAGAATAAACGGATTTCTTATATTTTTTACCAAATTGCAGGAGCAATTGTATAATCTCACAAGTTACCTAAAATTCCTAGAGGAAAAAATCAAACCGAGTTCAATGCTAGTTGAATTTGGCAAACCTCGATCGGTTTATTTCTACCCTTGAGAATCGGTAAGGCTTGCTACAAATTTTATCTTTTTTTCTGTTTTAAAGACAAAGTAAAGCAAGTTGATAGTTTTAAATAAGATATTGAATAAGATGTTAATGAGTTTTCTATGAAATTAATGTGAGAAAACTCTTAGATAATTTAGACGTAAAAAGTTATAGTTAAAAATTCATAATTATGTATACTAGGATGCTTGACAAAGCCTCCCTTGGAGCTAGCTGCCACTGAACGGATCTCTCGCGATCGCTGAGTGTTAAGAAATTATGTTTAAAAATAGAGTTAAAAAAGATAACAATTATTGATAAAATAATCGAGACAGGAAATACAGTCAACTCTTATTCGATCGCCACAATAATAGTGATAGATAAGATATGTTTACTGTTAGTAGATTCAATCAAATTTTAGGGAGATACTGAAACTTATGGCTTTAGCAGTTGGTACGCAAGCACCTACATTTACAGTCAAAGATACTAATGGTAATACAGTCTCCTTATCTGATTTTGCTGGTAAAACTGTAGTTTTGTACTTCTATCCCAAAGACGATACACCGGGCTGTACGAAACAAGCTTGTAGTTTCCGAGATGCCAAGCAAACTTACAATGACAAAGACGTTGTAATCTTAGGTGTAAGCGTTGATGACGAGCAGTCTCATCAACAATTCACTGAGAAATACGGGCTGAATTTTCCACTTTTAGCTGACACTCAGCAGACTCTAGTTAAAGCCTATGACGTTGACGGTGGCGGCTATGCTAAGCGCGTAACTTACGTAATTGATGGGAGCGGTAAAATCGTCCACGTCGATAGCAGCGTTAATACCACAACCCATGCTAGTGACGTGCTAGCAGCATTAGGATTATAAAAAGTAAAAGGATGGCATTGCCATCCCTTTACTTACTTATTTTGGTTGAGGTGGATTAGCAGGATTGTTATTAGGTTGCGATGGATTTTGTTGCATCCTTTGTAGCTGCTGCTGGCGAAACTTAGCAGCGGCATCGTCCAAAGATTGATTTTGCTCGGTTGCAAAATCTCCCGCGGAGCGAATATTACCCATTTGAGCGCGGTGCATAATATCCATTAAACCGCTCATAGCGTCGCCAGTATCACCACGGGAAAAGGGATCGCGATTTTGTTCCTGATTCAGATCCCGCAGAGGTTCGGCATCTGAGGTTGCTTGCGCCCAAGTGGGTTGTGGTAGTAATAAGGTAGCTAAGCTCATTCCTACTACTGCACCGAAAAAGATTTTTGTCAGAGATGAAGCTGAGATTTTCATGGAGTGATAGCTCGCATAAATAAAAATAGGAAGATAGGCTTTGTACTTATGCTAGAGTCCGCCGCAGTAAGGGTTGAATGCTCAGCACAGCTACGAAGCTAAAACCGACCAACATCAGTATAGCTCCGCCAAATGTCACTGCACCCCAAGGCGCTTGCATGACTACATTACCTAAGTTCCAGCTATTGTGTAGATAGAGATAGCGGATCGGTTCGATCGCATAGCTTAATGGGTTAATTGTTGCGACAATTTGCAACCACTTAGGCATAAAAGACAAAGGCGCGAGAGCCGTGCTAGCAAATAGCAAGGGAAGTTGAGTCACGAAAATGACGGCAATCAGTTCTATATGTCCGGGTAAAGCGAAGGCTAAACCGAGACTTACAGCTGTTACGCCCAAAGCTAGCAGTAAAATAATTAAAGCGATCGCCCCCAAACCAGCTAGATTGGGTAAACCAGCCCCCAAAAAGGCAGCCGCCGCCACAATAACTGCTGCTTGCAACAAACTCTGACTGACAATAAAAATAGTTGAAGCTAAAACAATCGAGAAGCGCGAAGCCAGAGGAGCGACTAACAAGCGGTTTAAAAAGCCGAATTCGCGATCGAACATCACTGGTAATCCTGCATTTAGCGCCCCCCCAAAAGCAGTAAAAACGATCACGCCAGCACTTAAAAATTGACCGTAATTGGTGCTATCGCCAAACATTCCTTTGGGGGCATTTTGAAACAAAGCACCAAATAGAATCAACCACATGACGGGTTGAATAATTCCAGCAATTAAAGTTGAAGGACGGCGCTGTAACTGAATGAAAAGGCGGCGAGTCAATGCCAAAGTTTCTTGGACGAGTTCTCCTAGCCAGTTAGAAGTATCTTCTTTTTGAACTGCCGTCGATGCCAGTTGTTGCCAATTAGCATCAGATTTTGGAGGTATAAAAGTGCTGCTCATATTATTTTGTGTTTTTGGTAGTTGGTAGTTGGTAATTGGTAGTTGGTAATTGGTAGGTGTTAATAATGAGTTGCAAATGACCAATAACTATTAACCATTACTACCCGTTACCCATTACCTATCTCATATTTTGCTTTCTTTCTGCTTTGGGATCGCGGCTTCCGGCGGCGGCGAGTTCGGCATCCATCAGAGTGCGACCTGTGGCGGCGAGGTAAACGTCGTCTAAACTAGGGCGAGATTGGGAAATGCCAAAAATGGGCAAACCAGCAGATTTCATCGTTGCCTCAATTTGAGTTAAAGCTTCTGCTTGGGGTGTGACAACGAGATTGAGCGAGTTACCTTGAGCGCTATTGACGATCGCTTCTTGGACGAAGGGCAGCGCTGTCAGCATTTGTTTAGCTTTTTCTGCTTCTTCTGGGGGTGAAAACTCGCGGATGCGGAGGGTAATGCGATCGCCGCCTACTTTATCTTTTAATTGAGAAGGCGTACCGGAAGCAATAACTAAACCGCGATCGATAATTGCTACCCTGTCAGCCAATGCGTCGATTTCTTCTAGGTAGTGGCTGGTGATTAAGACGGTAGTTCCCAATTCGCGCAATTGACGTAAAAAATCCCACACGACAAAACGGCTTTCGATGTCGAGTCCAACGGTGGGTTCGTCCAATACCAAAACATCGGGAGCGTGTAGCAAGCCTGCTGCCAAGTCTAGACGCTTGCGTAAACCGCCGGAGTACGTACCTGTCTTTTTGTCTGCATACTCCTGCAAGCCCAGTAAATTTAATACCGTATCGATCCGCTGTTTGACTACGGCATTGGGTAAGTGATAGAGAGCTGCTTGTAGTTGCAACAACTCTCGTCCCGTCAGCACTTTATCGGGAGCGACTTCCTGCGCGACATATCCCAATCTCCGTCTAGCGGCTCTAGGGTTATCTAATACCGAAATTCCAGAAACTTCTACTACTCCTGCATCTGGTGTAGAAAGGGTACACAAGATGCGCAAGGTTGTAGTTTTACCCGCACCGTTGGGACCGAGTAGACCAAAAATCTCCCCAGCTTCGATCGCAAAGGAGATATCTTTGACAGCCTCAACACTGCCATAGCGCTTTTGCAAATTTTGGATGAAAACAGCAGGAGCCATAGGAGCTTTTTCTCGCTAGCAGCGATACAAATCTAAATACTTCCTGTCTTCATCATAGAAGAGTGAGTAGTGAGTAGTGACTAGTGGCAAGAAAATAGATTGACTAGCCACTAGTCAAAGCACCACTATCTAAAAATGAGAATCGTGCTGATGATGGTGTTTAAGCTGGAAGCTAAAGCGTTTGCAACCTGGTGGGTGAAGGGTAGGCTATCGACCACCATGCCCGCACACAATAGCATCATGTAAAGGATGGAGTAGAGGAATAGCGATCGCGCTTGGATTTTACAGGTGGGATTTTGCCATAACAGCCAAGCTTTACGCACGAAGATGCTACCAAGAATCAAGGCGATCGCGCCGTAGAGAAGACCGCACGATTGTAGGGGATAAATCAGTAAAAACGTGGCGGGGATCAGAATTAGGGTGTAGAACCAAATCTGCTGCGCCGTAGTCTCGTCGCCCGCTACGACAGGTAACATCGGTACGCCTACTTTGGCGTAGTCTTCGCGGATCATCAATGCTAGCGCCCAGAAATGAGGTGGTGTCCACAGAAAGACAATGGCGAAGATCGTCCAAGCCGTCCAGCTTAAACTTCCCGTCACCGCTGCCCAACCAACTAAAGCGGGAATTGCCCCTGCTGCACCACCAATGACGATATTTTGAGGGGTATGACGTTTGAGAAAATGGGTATATATGGCAACGTAGAAGACAATGCCAGACATTGCTAACAGAGCAGCTAGCAAGTTGGCAAAGACTGCTAAGAGAGAGAAAGAAATTGCTGCTAGGGCGATCGCAAAAATTAGGGCGTGGTGCGACTGTACTCGTCCTGAAGGAATTGGACGGTGGCGGGTTCGTTCCATCGCATAATCGATATCGCGATCGTAAATACAGTTGACGGTTTGGGCAGCAGCAGCAGCAAAAGTTCCCCCAACTAGGGTGACAACGAGCAATTTTGGATCGACTCGTCCTTCGGCTGCAATCCACATACTGCCAGCAGTTGTAATCAGAAGTAGAGGTATAATCCTCGGTTTAGTTAGCTGATAGTAGCTATGAACGACTTGAAGAAAGTTTTGATGGTGTCTAGAGACATCTGCCCCGATCATAAAATTCACACCAAATTCCGTTTATTTTGAAACCAACACATTATCAGAAGGCAGGAGGGTAGAAGCAAAAGCTATAAGTGCTTTCGCCCACCACGCACCACTTTTTACCGATTGCTAATCACCACTCACCAGTCACGAGTCAAAATTCACTAGGCACTGATAACTATGTACAGACGTTACATGTAACGTCTCTACTGGTCCCTGATAACTGGTCGTTGTGACCGTGATGGTCGCTGCACCTTTGCGTTTACGCAGCGGGGCGATTTAGCCCAGCACGATCGCTGCGCGAACCGCCGTAAACATCGCGAATTGCCAGTACGGTGTAGCCAACCAAAACACCTAGTAAGGCTGCGCCAACAAACTGGTGCGATACGGTCAGTGGTTCTACTTGTAGATGCAAGCGGAAGGTGGCAAGTCCTAAAAGAATTTGCAGTAGGATCAGTCCGCCAGCCATGTTTGCCAGTCGGCGCAACGCGGGATGCAAAGCCGGAGTTCGCCAAGATAGTAACACTAAAACCAAGGTGGCTAGCGTTGGGGGAACCACACCCCCGATGTGACTGTACATGACGCTACACAATTGCTGTCCGGTTAAGCATTGGTGTAGCGCCCAGCGCGAACCTACTAATGCGCCAAGCAAACTTTGCACGTAGACTAACACAGCAGCAGCCAATCCCAACCAAGCCAATTTACCTGCGTTACCAGTTCCTTGATAAGGCGTGAGTGCCGTGCCAATAACCAGTAATGCACTAAAGAATAAGAGCGCCGTTCCCAAGTGCGCGGTGACAATATCGAATCGCAGTAATTCCGTAACTGTCAGTCCGCCCAAGACCCCTTGAAAGACAATCAGGCTAAGGGCAAAGATCGCCGCCCAAGGTAGCCAGCGGGGGAGAAAGTTACGGTTCCACCAACTCACGACTGTTAGCGCGATCGCCCCTAGCCCGATTAAAGCTGCATCTAGGCGATGAAACCACTCTAAAAATACTTGAAAATTCATCTGTTGAGTCGGTACGAGCGTACCGTAACACAGGGGCCAGTCTGGGCAAGCTAACCCAGCATTCATTACCCGCGTAGCACTACCAATCGCCATCAAAATCAAAGTTGCTACGCATAATTTCCACACCAATCGCCGAATTCTTTCCCGTGGCTGGGACTGCTCGATTGTGTCTGTGTTTTGTCTTTGCAGGACGAACTCAGTCATGGACTGTACCTTAATTGCCTGTCTTCAAAGAGTTGCCAGTATCTAACCAAGTATTTACAAATATGTAAGTGCTAGCTCACCTTCCACCCTAGCGCATCGTCGCGAGGTGATTTGGTTAGCCATATACCTAATGTGCCGGATTGCCGTAGCTTAGCCCCTAAGCTTTAGAGATTTTTAAATTGTTCTACTCCGTTACATTTGTTCATGGTTGATAGATAACCAACTCAAACTTGAGCTAGATTCGCTTAGGTAGTCGATTCGATTGAGACGGGAATCAGTTGTCAGTTATCAGTTATCAGTGACCAGTAGAGACGCTACATGTAACGTCTCTACGAAGTTAAGTTATCAGAGACCAATTAATTTTGACTTGTGACTTGTGACTTGTGACTTATGACTTGTCCCCTCCCCTAGCCCCTCATCTCCCTGCTCTACCCACAGAAAAGTTCCAAAAAAATCAGAAAAAATTAACTTGAGGATCGGCAGGTTTTGGGCTGGCTGCACTACCTTGGTAAGTGAGTGTGGCTAATTGTTAAGAAGCTAAAAATTATCAAATCCTTAACCGTGAACATTCCTAGTTCTATTTGGACGCTATTAATTGGCATCGTCTTGACTCTGACAAGTCTGTGGTACGGTCAGAATCACGGGTTACTACCCACGGCAGCCTCAGATGAAGCCACCTTGGTTGATGGGCTGTTCGACACAATGATGACGATTGGCACGGGTCTGTTTGTGCTGGTACAAGGCATATTGATCTATGCTGCCTTTAAGTTTCGCCGTCGCCAGGGCGATAACACTGACGCGCCTCCCGTGTTCGGTAATATTCCTCTAGAAATTCTGTGGACGGCGATCCCGGCAATTATTGTCATCGGCTTATCGATCTACAGCTTTGATGTCTACAACGAAATTGGTGGTTTCGATCCCCACAGCGCTCACGAAGCCCCTATTGCTGGGCAAGCAATGAAAATGCCAGGGGCAGCGATTGCGGCAACATTGAACGATACGCCGCCTAGCACCGAACCCAACGCGAATCAAATCAAGTCGGATGAGGCAATGTCAAATCCAGCCACAGCCTCCGTCCGCAACTCCGACCAAATTCCTCAAAAGCGCGATGCTCCTGGTATGGGTATAGTCTCTCCTGGCATCGGTGCCAGCCCAGATAACGAAGGAAAAGTCCCAGGGCTAGCAGTCAACGTCACTGGCTTGCAATATGCTTGGATTTTCACCTATCCAGATACGGGCGTGGTGGCTAGTGAATTGCACGTTCCTGCGGGTAAAGAAGTGAAACTAGACATGACAGCAAACGATGTCATTCACGCTTTTTGGGTTCCAGAGTTGCGTTTAAAACAAGATGTGATTCCTGGTAGACAAAGTGAAATTCGCTTCACCCCAAAAATTGTAGGGGAATATAAAGTGATCTGTGCTGAACTTTGCGGTCCTTATCACGGGGCGATGAATACCAAGTTTATTGTGGAAACACCAGAAAACTTTGACAAGTGGATGCAGGAACAACAAGTCGCAACTAAGGGCAATCTAGAACAGGCGATCGCCCTAAATGCCGCAGATCGTTCCCCCGCTGAATTTCTCTCCCCCTACACCGCGCAAATGGGAATTCAGCCCGAAACCCTTCATCAACTTCACCATCACTAGTGTTGAGATTTTAAGGACAAGGGGGACAAGGGGGACAAGGAGGACAACGGAGACAAGGACGATGAAGCAACAGCCAAATCATCTCCTTTTCCTTCTCTCTGTTGTATTCCCCTACTCCCTACTCCCTACTCCCTACTCCCTTTTTTTGCTATGACTCAAGCACAAATCCAACGATCGGCTAACTTATCTATCTTGGAAGCAGAACCAGGAGAAAGAAAGTGGCGCGATTACTTTACTTTTAATACCGACCATAAGGTAATCGCCATTCAATACCTGGTGACAACGTTTGTTTTCTACTGTATCGGCGGCGTAATGGCTGACATGGTGCGGACGGAACTGAAAACGCCCGAAGTCGATTTTGTCAGCCGCGAAGTGTATAACAGCTTGTTTACACTCCATGCCACGATCATGATTTTTCTGTGGATCGTGCCAGCAGGGGCGGGTTTTGCTAACTTCCTGATTCCCTTGATGATTGGGGCAAAGGATATGGCATTTCCGCGCTTGAACGCTGTCGCATTTTGGATGATCCCGCCTGGAGGGATCTTACTCATCAGCAGTTTGATCCTGGGCGACGCCGCTGACGCTGGCTGGACTTCTTATCCTCCCCTTAGTTTAGTCACGGGACAATTAGGCGAGGGAATTTGGATTATCAGCGTTTTGCTGTTGGGAACTTCTTCAATTTTGGGGGCAATTAATTTCCTCGTCACCTTGTTGAAGATGCGGACACCAGGTATGAGTACGACGCAAATGCCCCTATTCTGTTGGGCAATGCTGGCGACTTCTGCCTTGACGCTCGTTTCTACACCAGTGTTAGCAGGTGCTTTGATTCTGCTATCTTTCGACTTATTTGCTGGCACGGCATTTTTTAATCCCACAGGTGGTGGCGATCCGGTAGTTTACCAACATATGTTTTGGTTCTACTCGCACCCTGCGGTGTACATCATGATTCTGCCCTTTTTCGGGATCATTTCCGAGGTGATCCCCGTTCACTCCCGCAAGCCAATTTTCGGTTATAAAGCGATCGCCTATTCGAGTTTGGCAATTAGCTTTTTGGGATTGATCGTCTGGGCACACCACATGTTTACCAGCGGTATTCCTGGTTGGTTGCGGATGTTCTTCATGATCACGACGATGATCATTGCTGTACCTACGGGGATCAAAGTTTTTAGTTGGTTGGGGACGATGTGGGGTGGTAAAATTCGCCTCAACAGTGCGATGCTGTTTGCGATCGGCTTTGTCAGCCTGTTCGTCATCGGCGGGATCAGTGGTGTCATGCTGGCTGCCGTACCGTTTGACATCCACGTTCACGATACCTATTTTGTCGTCGCTCACCTGCACTACGTTCTATTTGGTGGCTCGGTCTTCGGGATCTATGCTGGAATTTATCACTGGTATCCCAAAATGACGGGACGGATGATGAATGAATTCTGGGGTAAGGTTCATTTCGCTTTGATGTATGTTGGGATGAACTTGTGTTTCTTACCGATGCACAAACTCGGACTGATGGGTATGAACCGCCGGATTGCCGAGTATGATGCCAAGTTCGCTACGCTGAACTTTGTCTGTACGATGGGGGCTTACTTACTAGCTATCTCCACCGTACCGTTCATCATTAATGCGATTTGGAGTTGGATGTACGGTCCCAAAGCTGGTAACAATCCTTGGGAAGCACTAACCTTAGAATGGATGACAAGCTCGCCACCGGCGATCGAAAATTTTCATGGATTTCCCGTACTAGCAACTGGTCCTTACGATTACGGTATGGACAGACCTAAATCTGAGGTCGATGTTCCCTTGGCTGATGAAAGAGAACCGGCTTTAGCTGCTGGACCCAAATCGGCTTTACGTGCCGATCCCGACCCAAATGTAGCTGCCAATCCTGAAGATCGTAAGTAGAACTCCCACTCCCTACTCCCTAAATTATGCAAAGTCCAACCATAGACCCAGCAAAAACGGAACTTAATTACCACCACAAAGCAGAAGCCGCTCATCATGAAGAACATCCTGATTTTCGGATGTTTGGCTTAGTCATGTTCTTAATCGCAGAGGGCATGATTTTTCTTGGCATGTTTGGCGCGTATTTGGCTTATCGCTCCACTTTACCCAGTTGGCCTCCCGAAGGAACGCCAGAATTAGAACTTCTACTACCAGGAGTCAACACGATTATCCTGATTTCTAGTAGTTTCGTGATGCATAATGCCGATACCGCAATTAAGAAGAATGATGTCACGGGTATGCGTACCTGGATGGCAATTACAGCAGCGATGGGGATTATTTTCCTATCAGGACAGATCTACGAATACAGCCATCTAGAGTTTGGTTTGAAAACGAACTTATTTGCCAGTGCATTTTATGTTCTGACTGGTTTCCACGGACTTCACGTGACTGTTGGCGTATTGGCAATCTTAGCGGTTTTGTGGCGATCGCGTCGCGCCAACCACTACAGTCAAGAGCATCACTTTGGTGTAGAAGCCGCCGAACTTTATTGGCACTTTGTCGATGTTGTTTGGATTGTTCTGTTTGGTTTGTTGTATTTGCTTTAATAGTTAACAGTTATTAGTGTCGTCTGCTGTTAACCGATCTAAACTGAAGATATCTTACATTTTGCACTTGGTTGAAATTAGCCCCTACATAGGGGTTTTTTCTTATTGCTACACCCTGCACCCTATCTTGGCAAGCAGATTTTGCAACCAATTTTTTTGACCTAGTGGAGTAGAAAGATACTCGCTGGCAGTTTGGGCTAAAATTTCTCCCCAACTGGGATAGACGGAAACGAGATCGGCAATTGAGTCAATTTTTAGTTTTTGGGCGATCGCTAAAGCAATAACATTAATTAACTCCCCTGCTTGAGAGCCAATAATTGCCCCACCTAAAATTGTGCCATTACGCCGCACGACTAATTGACAAATCCCCGTCATTTCATCCTGAATTTGGGCTATTGCTAAAGTCTTAAAATAATGCTGTAATACCAAGACATCATTGTCATATTTCCGTCTGGCTTGAGCTACTGTAAAACCCACTCGTGCTAAGGGTGGATCGGTACAGACTAACCAAGGAATATTGCGATAATCAACTTGAAACTGCGCAGAAAATAAAGTATTTTGTAAAGCATTTTGCAGGGCAATTTTAGCTTCATAATTGGCAATATGAGCGAATTGATAACCGCCGATCGCATCCCCACAAGCATAAATGCGTGAATTTGTCGTTTGCAATTTTTGATTCAAACGCAGGCGATCGCGTTGCGTTTTCACTCCCACTGCTGCTAGATTGAGCTGTTCGAGTTCTGGCTGTTGTCCGGCACAAAGTACAATTTCATCAAATTCCATAGCTTCGCGATCGGCTTGAACCCATTTTTTGCCCTCAATTCCCTTAACTTGAGTCACGGTAGTATTGGTGAGAACGCGCACCCCCTCAGCTTCGAGAATAGCTTGCAATAGCTGAGCAATTTCTAGATCTTCTCTGGGTAAGATGTGAGGACGCTGGACAATTAAAGTGACATCTAAACCCAATCGTGCTAATGCTTGTGCCAACTGACACCCATTTGGATCGCCACCGAGGATTGCCCAACGTTTGGGTGGGTTCGGAGAAGTCAATGAGGATAAAACTTCGGTAGCGGTTAAGTATCCTGTAACCGCTAGCCCTTCAATATCGGGAACTATCGGACGTGGGTTAGTGGCAATCAGATATTTCCGCGCTGCCAAGCCACGATTATTCACTACAAAGCTCAGATTTGGCTGAGCGACAAACTTACCCTGCCCTAGAATAAAATCAACTCCTAAAGCAGCTAAAACAGTAGGTGAATTCTCCTCTGCTAAATTTGACTGGACGTTTTGCGCCCACTGCATTACCCGTTCCCACTGAATGGAAACTTGACAGTCATCGATCGCCTTTTCATGAGTCGAACGCAAGCCAAAATTTCCCATCTTTTCCCATTGTCGAGCTAATTGCCCTATGTATGAAAGGGAGTCGGGAGTCGGTAGGGGCGGGTTTAGAAACCCGCCCGTACGGGAGTCAGAAAATTTTGAATTTTGAATTTTGAATTTTGAATTTTGAATTGCTCCCTGCTCTCTTTCTACTAAAGCTACAGTAGCATTCTGTTTTGCGGCGATCGCGGCGGCGTAGCGTCCGGCTGGGCTACCGCCAATAATAACTATGTCGTAATCTGCCATAGTGCTTTGATGAGGCGCTCGTTTTCAGTTGTAGAGCGCACGGCAACCCGAAAATAGCGATCGCCCAGTTCGGGAAAACTAAGACAATCTCGGATTAAAATTCGCTCGTGTTTTAATAGCTGCTGTTGGAGTTTTGAACTCGGTCGCTCAGACTCTACCAATAAAAAGTTAGCAGCACCAGGCAGAGGTTGCAATCCTGGAATCTGAGATAACTCCTGCTCTAATCGCGATCGCGTAGGTGGTAGCCATGCCCAAGTTTGCTGCTGAAACTGGCTATCTTGAAGTACCGCGATCACCGCAGCAACGGCAAGAGTATTGACTGCCCAAGGATCGCGTCGAGCCAGCCAACAATTAAGACGTTCGGGATGGGCGATCGCGTATCCCAATCGCAGCCCTGGCAAGCTGTAAAATTTAGTCAGCGATCGCAAAATGACTAAATTAGGATATTTCTGCACCAATGGGATCAGACTTTGTTCCGCTGCTGGTGGTAGAAAATCCATAAAAGCTTCATCCACCACTACCAAAGCAAATTGTTCTAAATAGGGCAGAATTTCTTCTCTACGCCACAACCACCCCGTAGGATTGTGCGGATTGTTGAGCAGCAAACCAGAATTTGGAGGGGCGAGGAGCGAGGAGTGAGGAGTGAGGGGAATTGTGAATTGTTCCCCTGCTTCCATGTCCCCCTTGTCCCCCTTGTCCCCCTTGTCCCCCTTGTCCCCTGCTCCCAACTCCCGACTCCCGACTCCCGCTCTTAACGGACACTCAACCACCTTTGCACCAAAAGCTTTCAGTGCCCGCCAGTAGTCGCCAAAAGCTGGAGTCACGAGGTAAGTTGCAGCTAATTCAGATAAATCCCAACCCGCCCACGTAAGTAAATCTGCCGAGCCATTCCCCGGCAGAATCCATTCTGGTGATAACTGATGCACCTGCGCTAGAGCTGTTCTCAGTTCGCTGTAGTTGGGATCGGGATAGGAACTGAGTTGGCTTATGGCAGATTGAATCGCCGCGATCGCGCTTTGGGGTGGTCCCAAAGGGTTGATACTAGCCGAAAAATCGAGAATCGCTTCGGAGTCACAACCCGCGATCGCTGCTGCCCAAGCTAAATTTCCTCCATGTACAGGTTGCATCCAGTTCGGGTTTCCTGCAAGAACTTTATTCTCAGTCTTCGGGAGGAGCGACTTTTTCTTTAAATAGCTTCCCTGCTGAGAAAGCCGGAACCTTAGTTGCCGGAATTTCCATTTTATCGCCAGTTTTCGGGTTGCGACCTTCGCGAGCTTTGCGCTCCCGCGACTCAAAAGAGCCAAAGCCTACTAGTGTCACTTTATCTCCTGTGGAGACTGCATCGATAATGGTTTCCAAAGCAGCAGTCAGCACGGCATCTGCTTGCTTTTTCGTCACGCTTGCCTTTTCAGCAATTGAATCGACTAATTCACCCTTGTTCATTTCATTCTCCTGTGAGTTAACAAACTACCTCAAAACAAGTGATTCTGAACTCTCGCAACCTGAGCTTCAACTTTCGGCTGTGGCTAGTTTGCCCACTAAAATCGCTGAAACTCTCATTGGTTGGATATTTCATTGACCTATTCTAAGGTCTGCTTGCCAAATATAGATCGTTAAAACCTTTAAGTTATATGGATTTCAGGATTTTTTAGACAATTGCTCGATTTTTTCTGCACAATTTTTGACGAAATTCCGCCAATTGATTTTTTAACGCAGACAAAAAAATTTTATCCGATATAATATCCAGGCTATTTTTGATTGTTTTGAGAATTAGTTTGCGGCTCTGGTGATTTTTTTGGCGGTGCTGAAGCCTGTTTCCACTCTGCAAGGGGTCGGTTGACAGCATTTTCAAAATTAGTAGAGACCAATAGTACGCTAATTTGAGCGGGTTGTGGAGTCGGTGGATCGGCTTGAGCGTACAAAAAACTACGGTTAAAATCTGGCTGACCCAAGACCAATCGATGAGTTTTCCCATCCTGTAACTTAACTTCTACCGTCGCTTGAGGTTGCTGCAAGCCATAGTCAGAGAGCTGTGCGGCGGGTACGGTCAAAACGCGATCGCTCTTACTACTGACCAACAAATCTAACAAATAGGCGATCGCCCCTTCGCTGGCAGGAGCTCGATCGGGAACCTGCATTTGCCACCCTGTCTTACTATCCTTAGCGCGCTCGAACTGTAAAGTTTGGTTGCGAGTCTTAACATTTAGAGACTGAATTTGGTTTTCTTTAAACGTAAATATTTGTTGCTGCTTTTCTCGTGCTTCCTGGCGTTGAGGCGTGCCTTGAATTTCATAAAAGTACACAAATCCCCCCATTCCCAGTGCAAGGAGGAGCAAAATTAAGGTCGTGCGTTGGAGTTTCATCAGAAGTGGGTAATGGGTAATGGGTAGTTGGTAACTGACAACTGATTTATCTCCGCAGCCACCACAATAAGACAGCGCAGGCAAAACCAATGACTGGCAAAATGACTAGAGAGATCCAACCTAGAAGGTTAATTTGTAGGGGCGTAAGATTCAGACGACGCTGTTTTTGTTCTTTAGGACGCACGGATAGGGTTTGTTTGTTATCTTGACTGCTCAACCAGCTAATGGAATTTAAGAATACGTCTCCATTCAATTGCTGCTCAAATAATCCATCGATCGCAAATTGAGCGTTACCAATGACTACCATCCTGGCTTGAGTTGTCTTGGGAGCAGAATTAGCTACTGGCTCGGCTGAGACGATGCGATTGAGGGCGTAACCTATAGTTAAAGGACCTTTGCGATCGCTTTGAGGATTAAATTGCAATGGTTGGCTTTGTATGTTGCTTTCCGCCCAACTTTCAGCACTCGTTTGTAGAATTGGCGTTGCTTCCACCCCTGTGACTGGTTTGCTGTCAATTGCTCTCGCGCCACCGAAAATCGATAGATTGTTCCCAAAATCTTGTGTAATTGGATGTTGTCCGTAGTTATCAACCACAGCAAAAGCAGGTCCAAAACCGATTGCTTGTCCTGCGGGATCGATAATCACTCGGTTATCTAGGGTAAGCCCCCAATTTTGCAGCAGACTATCTAAATTGGGGTTTGTATTTGGGTCGAGGAGTAGCATCAAACTTCCACCCCTCTCTAAATACGCGCTTAAGGCTTTGACTTCTTGCGGAAATAATCCTCGTTTGGGACTAGCAACGATCACTACAGTCGCATCTTGAGGGATCTTCGCTTGCTGGACTAAATTCAGCGGTTCGGCAGCAAAGTTTCTATCTTTAAGTGTATTCAGGGCTGAGGATAGCTTACTCTGTTCCCCGATCCCAACTTCGCCGTGACCTTGAAGGAAATAGACTTTTCCAGCGCGATCGCTTGTCACTTGCTGAATTTTAGTTGTCAGTTGCACTTCTGACAATCGCCCTTGTCCGACCGATTGTACGAACTGTCGCCGATTGCCTGCTTCTACATAAACATCACCAAACGATCTCACGCCAAACTTTTGAGCTATCCCTGGTCGTGTTTGCGGATCGACATACTCAAAACTAAATTGCGACCCTTGACGGCGATAATTTTCTAATAATGCTCGATCTTGAGGGTTTTGGTTGCGATCGAACACCCATACTTTGACAGGTTGAGACAAATTTTGGACAATTTCCCGCGACTGAGGGGCTAGCGTATATAGTCCCGTTTCGGTGAAATCGATCCGCGTTTGATAGCGAGTGGCTAAGAAATTAATGAGTCCGAGAATGACCAAAACTGCTAAAGTTGCGGCGATCGCATTTGTTCCCGCCTGAGTTGAACGTCGCTTCCACCACTTAGTTTTATAAGCTTGCCAAACTAGACCCAACACGCTTAAAACAGCGCCAGCAGCAATTAATCCCAAAGGGACAATTCCCCAGCTACCTGCAACAGTCCCCGCTGTTAAGCCCATGAGTATTAGAAAGGGACCGAGCAAAAATAGATATTGCCAGTAGTTTTTTTTCGTTTTAGTGGCAGTTTTCATAATAATTTTTTGTGTGACTACGGCAGAAGAGATCCCCCCAACCCCCCTTAAAAAGGGGGGCTATAGGCGAGCGGGTGAGATCGTAGTAAAACTCATCTGTAGGGTGGGCATTGCCCACCTGAGTAGCAAGCATCTGTTGTTTGTAAGTAGTTTAAGATTGCTATAAAATTGGAAATTCTGATTTCAAGACCTCTATACCAAAAGTTTCAATATGGAAACGAATAGCTGATTCTAGATCTGACATAGCTTCTTCGTAACTGTTACCTTCACCAATTACAACTCCTTCAATTCCGATTGGATAAGCGACGTAACCATCGGAATGCTTTTCTACAATAAGCTTGATATTTTGCATTTAAATCTTTCCTCTACTATGAACTAAAATTCATCGCTCTCGATAGTTAAACTTTTTCCTGGCTACATCAAGTAATAACTGATAAACTGCTTTTCCCTCCGGTTTCTTTCTCGTCTTTGCTCGATGGAGGGCTGTAAGTTGCATCCAGCCAGGAATAGTTGGATTAGCACCTGCATCAATCAGTAGCTTGGCAACTTCAAAATCACAGTTTCCTGCAACTTCGCCAAGAGGAGTATCACCTATTTTGCTCTCATCATGGGCATTTACATCTGCACCTGCTTCGAGCAACAACTTTATAACTGCAATATGTCCTTTTTGCGAGGCATGGTGTAACGGAGTCTTCCTCAATTCATCAAAATCGTTAACTGGACATCCCTCTTCAATTTGCTGTTTTACTAAGTTTTCGTCTCCATCTTTTGCTGCAAAATGCAGGCGACAGTAATTAGTACAGGAGTCTACATCTTCCATAAACTTAGATACGTTTGATCGGATAGCTGTCAATATTACATCTTGAACTCTGTAAATTAACAAATTGATGAGAAGTTAATCGCGCAACTACGATCGCTGAAATCGTAAAGCGTCGATCGCCTGTGCGGTGAGAAAAATTCCTAACAGAATGTAGCTGAGAAAAACAACTAAACTACTAGAATCAAAAATTCCTTGAATCCAGTTAGTGTAATGTTTGAGTAAAGAAAAATGACTCAAGATTGCACCTATTGGCGTACCGCTGAGATTTTGGGCGATCGCATCGATAACCCAAAGAAACAAAATTAAAGCGAACGTAATAATCGCTGCCAGAATCGTGCTATCGGTGAGAGAAGAAATAAACATTCCTAGAGATAAGATTCCTGCTGCTAATAAAATGAGTCCCAAATGTCCCATCAAGGGAACGACTGGAAATACGGCAGGGTTGGCAGTACTCAATGCAAATGCTTCGTAGGCAAAGATTGGTAATATTAATGTTATGAAAAATGTAACGACTCCCAACAATTTTCCTACAGCAACCGCCCAGTTTGTCACGGGAGAAGTAGCAAGTAATTCTAAAGTCCCGCGCTTGCGTTCTTCTGCATATAAACCCATTGACAATATAGGCAAGATAAATAAAGCCAAAGAACCCATAATTCCCAAGAAAGCCTGTTGAAACTCGTAAGCCACATCAATCGGTGAAGCGGGAACTCCAGGTTGCTGCCCTTGCAGTAAGTCTCTTTGAGCAACTTGCTGAATAATTCCTTGTGGACCTAACAGAATCAAGGCAAAGAAAAACCCAGATAATAACCAAAATATACCCGCGATCGCATAAGCCAAAGGCGAGACAAAATAACTTTGTAACTCCCTTCTATAAATCGCGATGATGTTACCAAAGATTAAACGCATAATAATTTACTCACCACTCCCAACTCCCGACTCCTGTACGGGCGGGTTTAGAAACCCGCCCCTACCGACTCCCGACTCACTTTCTAACGGCTTTTCTTCCATAGTCAGTTCTAAGAACACATCCTCCAAAGATGCTCGCGTTCTTCGCATTTCGTAAATTTTCAAGCCCATTCCGACCAAAACGGCAACAATATCTGGTCCTGGCTCCGTAGTTGGTTGGGAAACGACTCGCAGCACGTAGCGATTGGCTTCTGTGGTAGATATTGATTCTACCGATCGCACGCTGGGCAGCATTTTTATTAATTGTTGCGCCGCCGCACTATCACCTTCAGTCTCGATTTCATAGCCTGCACCACCAGCCAGGTTTGCCTCTAAACTGTCGGGAGTTCCGGTAGCAATGATTTGTCCGCGATTGATAATAGCAACGCGGTTACAGGTCATACTAACTTCCGGCAAAATGTGGGTAGAAAGCACGATTGTATGGCTGTCAGCAAGACTTTTAATTAAATTACGGACATCAATAATTTGACGGGGATCGAGTCCTACCGTAGGTTCGTCGAGAATAATCACTGGAGGATCGTGAACGATCGCCTGAGCGATCCCCACCCGTTGACGGAAACCCTTGGAAAGCTTGCGAATCAAAACGCGCCGTTTTTCTTGTAGGTTACACCGTTCTATCGCTGCTTTGACCCGCCGATGGCGATCGCCTGCGGCTACTCCCTTCAGTCTTGCTACAAAATACAGAAACCCTTCCACCGTCATATCGAGATATAGAGGTGGTGTTTCTGGTAAATAACCAATCCGCTGACGCACGGCTAAGGACTGTTCGTGGACATCATAACCTGCAATGCGTGCCGTACCGCTACTCGCAGGTAGATAGCCCGCTAAGATCCGCATAGTTGTCGTCTTTCCAGCGCCATTGGGTCCAAGGAAACCCAAAATTTCTCCCGCTTCCACGCTGAAAGTCACGTCCTGAATCCCAGACGTAGAACCGTAAGTTTTACTCAAATGTTCGACTTCAATCATCAGTTGGTGGTAATTGGTAATGGGTAATGGGTAATTGGTAATTGCTCCTCTGCCCCTCAGCTCCCTCAGCTCCCTCAGCTCCCTCAGCTCCCTCAGCTCTCTTCTCCCTTGTCCCCCTTATCCCCCGACTCCCGACTCCCGACTCCCGACTCCCGACTTGGTAAATACCCTTCCATCAAACAATCAGAACCTACGGTACGCCACTGGACTCGTTCGAGAGTTATGGCTTGTGTCATTTGGGTGAAGCCTAAGTCGCCTACTGGGGTGGGAGCTGTGCTTCCGCCGATGATTTTGGGGGCAATAAAGGCGAAAATTTTCTGAACTGTACCTTGGGCGATCGCTTCTGCTGCTAAAGTTCCGCCGCATTCCCACAGGACGGAAAGACAGCCGCGCTGGTAGAGATGAGCCATTGCTGCGGTGGGGGTGAGGGAATCGAGTTCTAAAATTTCTACACCGCGATCGCGTAGTAACATCTGCATGTCAGGGTTTGCTCCTGCTTGCGTCATCACTAATGTCGATACTGTTTCGGTTTGCCACAAATGAGCTGTAGTTGGTAAATCTAACGTCCGGCTCATGACCACACGCAAAGGATTAGGCGCATCTATTTGGCGGATTGTCAAGCGGGGATTGTCAATTCTCACGGTGTTTCCGCCAACAATGATGGCATCGCACGCAATTCTTAGCTGCTGCACTTCCTCTCGCGCTGCTGGATTAGTGATCCAAGCACTATGACCGCTAGTCGTAGCAATTTTACCATCGAGGGTCATAGCATATTTGAAGATGCCGAAGGGTCGCTGATAGACCATGCGATGAATAAACCCTTCATTGAGTTGCCGACAGTCAGCTTCTTCCACTCCAACGACAACTTCAATTCCCGCACTGCGTAGCCGCGCAACTCCCCCACCTGCAACTAGGGGGTTCGGATCGACCATTCCTACCACGACTTTTGCTACCCCAGCCGCGATTAAAGCTTCCGTACAAGGGGGAGTACGTCCGTAGTGGTTGCAGGGTTCGAGGCTGACGTAAACGGTAGCTCCTTGGGCGCGATCGCCTGCTGCTTTCAGGGCAAAAACTTCTGCATGAGGCTGCCCCGCCCCAGGATGAAAGCCTTCGCCGACGATTTTTCCATCTTGCACCACAACAGCCCCAACTAGAGGATTGGGGGCAGTGCGTCCCAAAGCACGACGGGCAAGGGTAAGACACCTTTGCATCATTTCTCGGTCGAAAGCAGTACCTACCCTTGGCTCTATTTTGGAATCCATTGCCAATGCCGCTTGTACTCCAAAGATTAGCTGAGATTCTGCGCTATATTATAGGCTCGGTGAGACTTTTGACCAAGCAAGAAGTCAGGAGTCAGGAGCCAGGAGTCAGAATGACTAAACAAAAACTGAAATCCCGTGCCTTTAGAGTTACAAGGAAAAAGCCAAATCTACGGACTCCTTCAACCAATTTTGACTTTTAACTTTTGACTTTTGACTTTGCTATGACATATTTTCGCCACAATATCGAGCAAATGTCAGGCTACGTACCTGGAGAACAGCTCATTGGTACGAATATTATCAAAATTAACTCGAATGAGAATCCTTATCCACCCTCACCGTTGGTATTGGCAGCGCTACGTAACTTAGATGGAGAATTATTACGGCGCTATCCAGAACCGATGGCTGGACGTTTTCGCACTGCTGTTAGTGCTGCTTTAGATCTCCCTTCAGATTGGATTATTGTCGGTAACGGTAGTGACGAACTGCTTGGTGTTATTACCCGCGCTTGTACCTCACCGCAGCGGCAGATTGTTTGTCCCATGCCAACCTATGTTTTATACCGTACCTTGGCACAGATTCAGGATGCTGAATTTGTCGAAATTCCCTATGACGACAATTACAATCTGCCGTTAGAAGAAATCATCGCGGCAAATGGAGCTGTGACATTTATTGCTTCACCTCACAGTCCATCTGGTACAGTCGTGCCACTAGATTTACTCGACAAGTTAGCGGCGCAATTACAGAGTATTTTAGTCATTGACGAGGCTTATGTTGACTTTGCCGCAGAAGATGCTTTGGAATTAGCTAAAAAACACAATAATGTCATCATTTTAAGAACGCTTTCCAAGGGCTACTCTTTAGCAGGGATCAGACTGGGCTTTGCTGTAGCTAATCCTGCTTTAATTGCCGGATTAATGAAGGTGAAAGATAGCTACAACGTTGATGCGATCGCCTGTATTGTAGGAGTAGCTGCACTTCAAGACCAAGCACACAAAAATGCTAATGCCGAGAAAATTAAAACGTCGCGGGCAACGTTAGCTAGTGAATTGCAAAAACTCAACTTTGATGTTTGTCCATCACAAGCCAACTTTCTTCTAGCGCGATCGCCTCATGGTAATGCCGAATATCTTTACCACAGTTTGAAAACAAGAGGTATATTAGTCCGATATTTTCCCCAGCCGCGCCTAGAAGACAAACTTCGCATTACTGTTGGTACAGACGAACAAAACGCCCAACTTGTCAAGGCTCTGGCTGAGATTATGGGATGAATGTAAGGGCAGGTTTTGACCAAAAATTTTCGGTTAAAGCTGTTCTCAAATCATCATCGCGTGCCTAAAAATCTCGTTGTCGTCCACCAGTGATTTAAGGGATAGTAAATCACTGGAGCCCAAAGGCTACTAATTACGGCTGAGATCAGCGCAATTTGTTGATGATGTTGCCATACCTCAGCTAATTTGCCTAATGGCAAACCAAATGTATATGTTGTTGCCTCACCCAGGAAACCAAATTGTAGAGTGGCGATCGTTTCTACCATAATCGTCATGGCAAAGACAATCAGAGCCACAGAAATAAAATCTTCCTGAAGATAGCGCTGCTTTTGCAACCGTGCCGTCAAAATTCCCACCATCATTAAACCGAAAACATGAGTGGGATTATGGGCAGTCATGCCATCTTGAATGAGTCCCAAAGTAATACCTGCGATCGCTCCTTGTAAAACCGAGCGTTTAATACTCCAAGTGACTACCCAGATCAGCAGCCAGTTAGGAGCAATACCAAGTAAAACTGTTCCTGGCAAGCGCATCGGTAGTAAGAGCAGACACAAACTCGCCGAGCCAACAATCGCTACCCCATTAACAAACTGTCGCCAACCAGGAGACTTCTGCCACAGGTGGCGCAAAGATTTAAGTCCCTGCATAAAAAAGAGGAGATTTTTTAAAATTTCAATTTTCAGAGCCTCGATCTTAAAGCAGCAAACGAAAATCGTAATTCAGACTTTGTAAATCGTAATTAAGTGGGGAGTCGGTGTAGAGACGTTGCGTGCAACGTCTCTACACCGACTCCTAACTCACTTGCTCTTAGCGTAGACAACTGCCCACTCTAGATGGGGAATGGGAGCGGAAAAGGAGACAATAGCTTCGGGAGCAGGGCTTTTATTCAAGTCGATGGATTCAATCTTACCTACAGGTAATCCGGCAGGATAAATTTGGCTGTAAGTAGAAGTGACGATCGCATCGCCGCGTTTCACGTCAGGCACTTTATCAAAAAACTGCATCACGGCTTGACTTTCTGATAAGCCGCGTAAAAATCCTGTATGACGGCTGCGACTGACTGTAACCCCTAGCTGACTGGTGCGATCGCTAATTAGCAGTACGCGGCTGGTATTGGGAGTGACGCTACTAATCTTACCCACTAACCCCCCAGGAGCAGTGACGATATCTCCGACTTTAATTCCCGTACTCGTACCGCGTCCCAGAGTTATTTGCTGCCACCATTGATCGGCACTACGTCCGATGACTGGAGCGACAATAGCTCGTTCTAAATTATTAGCAGACTCATAACTAAGTAGTTTTTTCAACTGTTGGTTTTGGCTTTTGAGTTCTGCTAACTGAGCTTGAAGCTCTTGATTTTGAGCATCACTCAGGCGCTCTGCTTGCACGGAAACCGAGCGATGAAATGGGAGAGTGATGAGTTGATAAATTTCAAAAATTAGTGCTGCTTGGGTCTGCCTGATAGTCCAAGCAGTACCAAGAGCAACAATGCATAGTAAAATCGGTAGGGCGCGTTTCTCCCACCACTGACGACGTTCGATATACATAGGTTTTAGTAGTTAGCAGTCAACTCGATGGGTTGACTTAATAGGCTTTTAGGTTTAGATAACAGAGAGATATGCAAATTGGTAATTGGTCATTAGTCATTGGTCATTTGTGAGTAGTTAGTAACTTTTTACTTACGACTTACAACTTCTAACTCCTATTTTTGACTTTTAACTTTTGACTTTTGAATTATCCATTACCAAATGCCATTTTTATCCACGCCGAGAGCGATCGCTAAAGACTCGCTCCATTTGCTTAAATTTTTCTAGTGCCAATCCCGTTCCTAAGACGACACAGTGCATTGGCTCGGCTGCAACGTGGGTGACAATTCCAGTTTCATGACTAATTAGTGTATCTAGTCCTTTCAACTTCGCGCCTCCACCCGCAAGCATAATACCTCGATCTACAATGTCGGCTGCAAGTTCTGGTGGTGTCCGTTCCAGCGTCCGCTTGAGTGCTTCCACAATCACAGACAGCGGTTCTGACATACTTTCGCGAATCTCTGGTTCTTTGATCGTGACGCTACGCGGCAAACCAGAAAGCAGATGCAACCCTCTAACTTCCATCATATTATCTTCGTCATCGCGGGAGGGATAGGCAGAGCCAATCCGCAGCTTAATTTCTTCCGCCGTGCGTTCGCCGATGACTAAGTTGTAAATTTTTCGCATGTACTGCATGATGGCTTCATTCAGCTCATCTCCTGCAATTCGTACCGATTCGCTCAGTACCGTACCGTAAAGGCTGAGAACGGCGATTTCGGTTGTTCCACCCCCAACATCTACGATCATGCTACCGATGGGTTCGGCAACAGGCAGACCCGCGCCGATCGCGGCTGCTAGTGGTTCGTCAATCAAATAAACTTCTCTTGCGCCTGCTTGAGATGCTGCATCCATTAATGCTCTGCGTTCTACCCCCGTAACTCCACTGGGAATACCAATCACGACACGGGGAGAGACAACCCTGCCTTCATGAACTTTTTGCATGAAATGCTTCAGCATCATTTCAGCAGCATCGAAGTCAGCAATAACTCCATCACGTAGCGGACGAATTACCGAGATGTTGACGGGCTTAGTAGGCGTTCTACCAAGCATTTTTCTGGCTTCTTCTCCCACAGCAATCGACGATTTATCGCTTAAATCTAGTGCGATCGCCGAAGGTTCTTGCAGTACAATTCCTTTTCCAGAGACATAAATCAAGGTATTTGCAGTACCGAGATCGATACCCATATCTCTAGACAACGACAAACGGTTAAACAGACCAAACATACCCACGCTTCTCACTCCCCCGTAAAAGCAAGATATAGTTTTTACACATCAGTAGAGTATTAGTAACTAGATCGGAATTTTTTTATCCCTCTAATTCGAGTTTAGTCGAGCCAACTAATTCTCGGTCAGGCTTAGTTGCAATTCTTAGACTGGCTGACAAAAACACCCCTTCAGTTAAGAAAAGTTAACGCTTGTCCAACTAAATTCCCAAGAGTAATTTCACTGAATCTTTATACAAATTTAAGCCATTTTTTGCTTACTTTAAGTAATTTCACAGTTGTCAGTTGTAGCAATCATATTTGATTCATGAACGTGGAGCAGGCTTCTAGCCTTCGGCAGGCTAGAAGCTCGCTTTACAAATCATTTAGAACTGCTATATCAGTTACCGAAAAGCCAATTTCCAATTATTGAAACTCGGGCGATCTCTTGATGAATAAGTATTAACACTTAATCGAATTGTGAAGAAAAAAGGAGATCGTTGACAAGAAGTAAATACCTAACGCGCCAATTTATAAAATCTTCATAAATTAGTAATGAGTAATTGATAATTGGATGGTAATTAGTAAAATCAGCTTTTTATCTCTAGTCACTAACCACCAGCCACTGATAACTGACAACTGAGATCTTGCCAGTATAGGTACGGAATAAGCTACGATTGTGGTTATAGTAAATTAAGTACAATTGTACTAAATTTGAGTGATATGAGTCTTAACGTTGTTACTCTCGTCGGTCGTGTTGGTGGCGACCCTGATATTAAGTATTTTGAGTCTGGTAGCGTCAAGTGCCGCATGACGCTAGCTGTAAGGAGACCAACCAAAAATAGCGAGGAACCAGACTGGTTCACGCTAGAAATTTGGGGTAAAACAGCGCAAACAGCCAAAGATTACGTTCGTAAGGGAAGTCTAATTGGAATCAAGGGTTCCTTAAAGTTCGACACCTGGGACGATCGCAATACGGGTACACCGCGTTCAACACCAATCATTCTTGTGGACAAAATGGATCTTTTAGGATCTAAACGCGATAACGAAGGTGGCGGCTATAGCGGTTACAGTAGCGATGACAATTTTTAACCAAATTTGCATATGTGTAGGGGCGCACGGCTGTGCGCCCCTAGATTCATCTGTGCGTCCCTAAATGATTTAGGTCTATCAATAACCAATTTGCAGCGTTACAGAAGCCTCTATTTGCTGTTCTCCACCGATTACAGGAGTCGTAGCGGCTTTATCGGCAAAAGCTGCTTCTCGCGCCATTAAAGGCATGGGAGGCTGTGGCGGGTTAGCGCTGTTGATTTGAATACTGACAATTTCCTTTTGGCTGAAATTGAGGCTGCTCAAAACAGCACTTGCCTGCTGCTGAGCATCTTTTGTCGCTGCTTGCAGGGCTTGTTGTCTCGCTTTGGCGATCGCCTCATCTGTAGCAATAAAACTCACCCCTTCGATCCGAGTTGCTCCAGTTTTGACGGCAGCATCAATGATATTACCAGCTTGTGAGGTTGGGACGCGGAAACTTACTGTATTTGTGGCAGAATAACCCGTAAGCCGTTGCTCGTTATTGGCGTAGTTATAAAGAGGATTTAAGTAAATTCCTGTAGTTTCTAGTTTTTCTACGTTACGCGATTTCAATAAGTCTACAACTGCTGACGATCGCCGCGCTGCTTCTTGCTGTACTTGCTGGGCTGTTTTGCCTTGTACTTCTACTCCCAAACGTACCTGAGCTAGCGTAGTAGGGATAGATTCTACCCCTCTACCCGTGACAGTCAGAGTTTTATAAGTTCGATCCATTTTATCTGGAGCTGGTTGCGCCCATACGGGATAAATATAACTGAGAGTTGACAAACTCAATGCGATCGCCGTAACTGTAATACTGTTTTGGATTTGAGACTTGAGATTGCGATCGCGCAAAGTCGCTAAGCCGCTAAGCGAGAATTCAACTGGTTTGCGCTTGGAAGCAAATTTTTTTTGATGTATTGAGAAGTGTTGCATTGAACTGATTTACCTCACACAAATACCGTACTTTCTTAGACAAACTGGATGAAAATACGTTCCTAATCTGGCATTGAATGAGGATAAGTTGTGAATGGTTACAGTTTTAGTAACTAAGCTAATTTAAAGTCAAAAGTCAAAAGTTAAAAGTTAAAAGCTTGTCCTTGAGCAAAGCGAATGGTCAAAACTGAGGAGATAGGAGTTATGATTAAACACTCACAAATGACGAATGACAAATGACCTTTTCCAATACATCATCCTTGGGTTAACTTATTTAGGTTTGGGGCTAGGCTACTTCCCCGGTTTGCGGATGAATCGCGCGACGATCGCTTTTGTGGGGGCGGCTTGTCTAGTTGGTTTTGGTAGTTTTAGTCTCAAAGAAGCTTGGGAGGCGATCGACGCTGGAACGATCGTTTTTCTCCTTAGTATTATGATTGTCAATGCTTACCTTACCAGCGCCGGTTTTTTTCAACTAGCTTTAAATATTTTATTACGTTACACTCGCAGTCCTTTTGGATTACTAACTGCTTTAACATTTGTCAGTGGTTTTTTATCTGCCTTATTTCTCAACGATACGATCGCGCTAATTTTTACGCCTTTAACACTCGCTCTAGCGCTAGTTTTAGAATTAAACCCAATTCCCTATCTTTTAGCATTAGCAGGGGCAACAGATATTGGTTCTGTTGCTACTTTAAATGGCAATCCTCAAAATATTTTAATTGCTTCTTTTTCAGAAATTAGTTATTTAGAATTTACTCAGGCTTTAGCTCCTGTTGCTGTAGTGGGATTGCTCGTACAATTAGGCTGGCTGTGGTATTTGTATCCCGAAATTCGTTCTTTGAAACCTATCCTCGACCGTCCCCACATTAGACGCAGACGTATTCTTAAACCCGTACTGTATAAAAGTTTAATTATTACTGGAGGGATGTTAATAGCATTTCTACTCGGCGCACCGCTAGCAGAGTCAGCGTTGGTAGCATCTGGATTGCTTTTAATTACCCGTAGGCTAAAGCCACAGAAAATTCTACCAGCAGTAGAATGGGATTTATTGCTGATGTTTTCTGGCTTGTTTGTACTCACAAACGGTGTTAAAAATCTAAAGTTTCTTCAAAGTTTTACAGTATTAACAGATAGCAACGCCGGATTATTAAGCGTAACAGTAGTGCTTTCTAATTTAATATCCAACGTTCCAGCAGTATTGTTGTTACAACCATTAATTCCTCAAAATAGCGATCGCGAGTGGTTGTTACTGGCAGCTGGTTCAACTTTAGCTGGAAATATGACGCTTTTAGGTTCGGTAGCAAATATGATTGTGGCTGAAGCTGCGGCAAAACAAGGTTATCGTCTCAGTTTTTGGGAACATTTGCGCTTTGGCTTGCCTTTGAGTCTAGTCACTTTAGGAATTGCCTATATTTGGCTACAGCAATGATGGCGGTTTTCAATTAGATGCAATACACGTCTTGTAGGGGCGCACAGAGAAAGCGCCCCTACAAATGTCATCCACACAATCGAGAATTGCTATGAGGTGTGAATTACAACTTCTTCCCTTGCTTCCCACCATTCCTTAGAACAGATAGCCTAAATATAGTGCTTAATTTATGATTTAATTCAGCAAGCATTTCTTAGCAAACTATCCATGTCTGCAACCCCTCATCCTAACCCATCCCACGTTTGGCACGCCTTAGAAGTTGATAAAACTATACAAGTCTTAGAGAGCAATGCAGAAGCGGGTTTAAGCTCGTCTCAAGTCAAGCAACGCTTAGAGGAGTATGGAGCCAACGAATTGCAAGAGTCAGGAGGTCGCAGTCCGCTAGCGATCCTGATCGATCAGTTCAAAAATATTATGTTGCTGATGCTAATTGCTGTAGCAATTGTATCGGCAGTGTTAGATATACGCAATAACGATTTTCCCAAAGACGCGATCGCGATTAGTTTAATCGTCGTTCTCAACGGTATTCTTGGCTACGTACAAGAAAGCCGTGCTGAAAAAGCTCTAGCAGCGCTGAAAAAACTGTCTGCTCCCTTAGTCCGAGTTATGCGCGACGGCAAACTCACAGAAGTTGCGGCAAAAGAACTCGTACCAGGGGACATCATGCTGATTGAAGCTGGAGTCCAACTCGCCGCCGATGGCAGGATTATTGAAGAATCAAACCTGCAAATTCGCGAGTCAGCTTTGACGGGAGAATCTCATGCAGTAGAAAAACAGGCAGATATTCAAGTAGCCGAAGAGACAAGCTTGGGCGATCGCGTTAACTTAGTCTATCAAGGTACGGAGGTCACTCAAGGACGTGCCAAGGTTATTGTCACCGGCACGGGAATGCAAACGGAACTTGGTAAAATCGCTGCCCTGCTGCAAGGAGTGGAAAGCGAGCCGACTCCCCTACAACAACGGATGTCACAGTTGGGCAACGTCCTAGTGGCAGGGGCGATGATTTTAGTCGCCTTGGTGGTTGTGGGTGGCGTGCTGCGCTTGGGTTGGGATGCATTTGAAGAACTGCTGCAAGTATCTTTGAGTATGGCAGTTGCCGTAGTCCCAGAAGGCTTACCAGCGGTGATTACCGTGACTCTAGCGCTAGGAACGCAGCGGATGGTGAAGCGCAATGCCTTGATCCGCAAACTGCCTGCGGTGGAGACTTTAGGCAGCGTTACCACAATTTGCTCTGATAAAACAGGGACGCTGACGCAAAACAAAATGGTGGTGCAGGCAGTCGAGTTAAACCAAAAATCTCTGCGAGTAACTGGCGAAGGTTATGCACCCCAAGGAGAATTTTTGAGCGATGGTCGAGCGATTGACGCAGACCGAGATTCAGATTTACAAGCATTGCTAGTTGCCTGTGCCTTGTGTAACGATTCTTTCTTGCAAGAGGAACAAGGACAATGGAAGATTGTCGGCGATCCCACCGAAGGGGCATTGGTAACTTTAGCAGCTAAAGCCGGAATTCAAAAAGACCAGTGGTCGAGCCGCTTGCCCCGTGTTGCTGAATTTCCCTTCTCCTCCGAACGCAAGCGAATGAGCGTGATTTGTAGAACGAGGCAGGAGGCAGGAGGTAGAAGTCAGGAGGTACAAGATTACGCTCTCTCGTCTTTAGCCTCTCATAATTCGGCTTATTTAATGTTTACAAAAGGGTCGCCAGAGTTAACTTTGGAACGGTGCGATCGCATTCATACAGGCGATCGCGCTGTGGCGATTAATGATGCTCAACGGCAGCAAATTCTGGAAAAAAATAACCAGATGGCAAGTCAAGGGTTGCGGGTGTTGGGTTTTGCCTATAAACCCTGGTCAGAACTGCCTCCAGAGGGATCGGAAGAGACTTCAGAACGAGAATTAGTTTGGCTGGGATTAGTAGGAATGCTTGATGCACCCAGACCGGAAGTGAGGGATGCAGTAGCCAGATCTCGCGAAGCTGGGATTCGTCCGATCATGATCACGGGCGACCACCAGTTAACAGCAAGGGCAATCGGAATCGATTTAGGCATTGCTCAAGCAGGCGATCGCGCTGTAACCGGGCAAGAATTAGAACGGATGAGTCAAGCTGACTTAGAACGGGAAGTAGACCAAACGAGTATCTACGCTAGAGTATCTCCCGAACACAAACTTCGGATCGTCCAGGCTTTGCAACGCAAGGGTAAATTTGTGGCAATGACGGGAGACGGGGTAAACGATGCCCCCGCCTTAAAGCAAGCAGATATCGGAATTGCAATGGGTATTACTGGTACGGACGTGAGCAAGGAAGCTAGCGATATGGTTTTGCTAGATGACAACTTCGCCACGATCGTCGCTGCCACTGAAGAAGGTAGGGTTGTTTATACCAATATCCGCCGCTTTATTAAATACATTCTCGGTAGTAACATCGGTGAAGTGTTAACTATTGCTGCGGCTCCAATTCTTGGACTTGGCGGCGTACCGCTGTCACCATTGCAAATTCTCTGGATGAACCTGGTAACGGATGGTCTACCAGCGTTAGCTTTGGCAGTAGAACCAGCAGAACCCAACGTCATGAAACGCCCGCCATTTAGTCCCCGCGAAAGCATTTTTGCCCGGGGCTTGGGTTGGTACATGGTGCGGATTGGGATTATCTTTGCCATTTTGTCAATTATTTTAATGGAGTGGGCGTACTTCCACACGCAAGCGAATGTCATTCCGAACGAACTAAGTCGCGATCGCTGGAAAACGATGGTATTTACCACGCTCTGCCTAGCACAGATGGGTCATGCTTTGGCGATTCGCTCCAACACCCGTCTGACAATTCAAATGAATCCGTTGTCTAATCCATACGTTTTAGGAGCTGTAGCGTTAACCACAGTCTTGCAAATGCTACTCATTTACGTCCCACCCTTACGAGCTTTCTTTGGCACTCACTTCATAACTCCGATAGAATTATTAATCTGCTTCGGCTTTAGCAGTTTAATGTTCGTCTGGATCGAGCTAGAGAAGTTGTTTATTAACTGGCAACAGCGACGGAAAGCGCATAGGTAATAGGTAATGGGTAATAGGTAATGGGTAATGAGTTAAGTCAAAAGTCAAAAGTCAAAAGTCAAAACCGATCGCCACTAACCATCAATTCCATCAATTACCACAAATGACAAATGACGCATGACCAACTACCAACTACCAACTACCAATTACCAACTACCAACTACCAATCAAAATGTTCCTCAAAACCCTCCACTTGAAGCAATTTCGGAATTATCAGGAGCAGCGAGTTGATTTCGTTGCTCCTAAAACAATATTGGTGGGTAATAACGCTCAGGGTAAATCCAATTTATTAGAAGCAGTGGAATTGCTGGCAACATTGCGATCGCACCGTTTGGCACGCGATCGCGATTTAGTTAGGGATGGAGAGGCATTCGGACAAATTCACGCCAAGCTAGAACGACAAGCAGGCATCATCGATCTATCTGTAACTCTGCGCCGTCAGGGGCGGCGGACAGTAGCTCTCAATAGCGAACAATTGCGCCGCCAACTGGATTTTTTAGGTGTCTTGAACGCTGTAGAATTTTCCAGTTTAGATTTAGAACTAGTGCGGGGTGCGCCAGAACAGCGCCGTCACTGGGTGGATACCCTGTTAATCCAGTTAGAACCCGTATACGCCCATATCTTACAGCAATACAATCAGATATTGCGGCAGAGAAATGCATTTTTGAAAAGTAAGGGCGGGTTTCCAATGCCCGTACAGGAGAAGGAAGAATTAGCGGCTTGGGATGCGCAACTAGTAACTATTGGTTCGCGGGTAGTGAGGAGAAGGGCGCGGGCGATCGAGCGTTTAGCACCTTTGGCTGCTGAGTGGCACGCTAGCATTAGCGATCGAGCTGAGGTTTTGCAAATTCGGTATGCCCCAAATGTACCCTTCACCGCAACCGATCCTGAAGGAGTGCAGCAAGCTTTCTTAGAGAAGATAGAACAAAGAGCGATCGCCGAACAACATCAAAACACAACTTTAGTCGGTCCCCACCGAGATGAAATTGAATTGACAATTAATCAAACTCCTGCTAAGCAATATGGTTCCCAAGGTCAACAGCGCACTTTAGTTTTAGCCCTCAAGCTAGCAGAATTGAAACTGATCGAAGCCGTTGTCGGAGAACCACCGCTATTATTACTAGATGATGTCTTAGCAGAACTCGATCTCAACCGTCAAAATCAACTTCTTGAGGCAATTCAAGACCGTTTTCAAACGTTGATTGCTACAACTCATTTAGCTGCCTTCGATTCCCAGTGGCTCCAAGCATCGCAAATTCTCTCAGTTAATGCAGGGCAAATATTCAGTGACCAGTGAAGACAGGAGACAGGAGACAGAAGGGGACAAGGAAGCAGGGGAGCAGAGGAGAATTTACTAACTCCCGACTTCCCAATTACCCCTTTCTCGGTTGTTCCAGTCTTTTAAATACAGTCAAAACGATCAAAGCCAACACAGAACTAACTAAACCCGTTTGCCATAAGCCGCAACCAGCAGCAATTCCCAAGCCAGCCGAAACCCAAGTTGCTGCCGCTGATGTGAGTCCCCGTACCCGCTCCATACGAGATTGTGATTGAGTTTCGCGCAAAATTTCTCCAGCACCAATAAACCCTACCCCCGCAGCAATCCCTTGAATGACGCGACTAATCGCATCACGTCCTTCCTCTGCTGTCGCCACGATTTGCAATGGAAGCATAATTAGTAATGCCGAACCCAGACTGACTAGCATATGCGTGCGTAAACCCGCTGGTTTGCGACCGATCTGGCGTTCTACACCGAGGATTGCCCCAAATACCAAAGCCATAGCTAGCCTGAAGCAAATACTTAACCAATCGTCAGGGGCAAAAGATATATTAGTCATTCGTTCTTTGTTGCGGTGTAGAGACGTTACATGTAACGTCTCTACATAGATCTGTTAACTATTAACTGTTAAAAATTGGCGCAAGCGCAGCAAGCCTAACGTTTGAGCCAAATTGAGTGGAAGTAAGGATACGCCTTCGATGCGCGATTGTACCCAACCTTCGCCCCAATACCATTCGTGAAATCCATCAATTCCCCCGTGGAGTAACAGGCGCAGACAATTTGGCTTTGCCACTTCTACTTGATGCTCGATCGCTACAGGTCCAATCCAACTAGTAAAAGTCAGACCTGGATGGAGTTGTTCTGGCATTCCTGAAGCTAACCGTTGTGGCGATAGCCATTTTTGCATTTGTTCGGGACGCAACAAACTATCTTTGATTGCTGCTGCTGATGCCTCTACTTCAATCCGTAACTGACTGTTTTGAAAACTACCCCACATAATTTATGACTCCAGTACTAATGCGATCGTAGCTTGTTTAAATGAGTGATGCGTGGTGCGTGAAATACTTCCAACTTCCGCGCCGAACGACTCCCGTACGGGCGCACAGAGAAAGCGCCCGTACCGACTCCCGACTCTCGACTCCCATTTGTTTTAGAGTAAAGTGTAAAGCTGCATTTCCTAATTGAAGGAGAAATTGGTGAAAAAGCTGGTCTGGGTGACAGGGGGCATTTGTTTGGCGGCTGTAGGGTTGGCGCGTCCGGTGTGGACGCAGGAATCGCTGTCTATCGGAGTCGCGGGAATTGATGCCCAACGGCTGCATGAATTACCTTACAACTTAATTGGGCGGAAAATTGCGATCGGTCAGGTGGAAATTGGACGACCTGGAAAGTTTGGCTTGGATAAGGCGGTTTCCAAACAACCTGCGATCGCCCCAGCTGGCGTGTTTTTGCGTAATGGTGCGGCTAAGGCAAATACGAATATCGACCCCCACGCCCAAAATGTTGCCAGCATTATGATTAGCGATCGCAAAACTCTGGCAGGGATCGCCCCAGGAGCTAGATTATACTCGACTGCGGTAGGTTCGGTGAAGTATGCCGGACAGCCGGAAGAATGTTTATCCGCACAATCAACAGCAAACCGCAATAGCGGTGACGTGCGGGCGATTAATTTTAGTTTTGGTGAAACTTTGGAACGCGACCCGCGACCGGAGGCGAGATTAGATGGTAATTCTCTACTAACTCGCTGTTTGGATTGGTCTAGCCGCGTCCACGATGTGTTGTATGTTATTGCCGGAAATCAGGGGAAGGGCGGAATTCCCATCCCTACCGATAATTACAACGGCATGAATATTGCTTTTTCCTCGCGTCAAGACGGAATTTTCCGCAAAGTTGATGTGACTAATTTAAGTGCCGCTGGTGGTGGCGTGAAGGGTAGGTTGCGGGGACGGGAAATGAATCTCGGTACGCGGCAGTCGATTAGTTTGGTTGCTCCTGGCAACAGGGTTTATGCCCTTAACCCCGATGCTAAGGTCAAGGAGGTTACGGGTACGAGTTTTGCCGCACCTCACGTTACAGCTACAGTGGCGCTGCTACAGGAATATGGGGATAAACAGATTAAGATGGCGAGCGCCCCAATCTCCCTTGAGAAGGGGGACAAGACGATCGCCTCTCGCCCCCCTTTCCAAGGGGGGTTGGGGGGATCTACACGGAATTGGAGTTTGGATGCTCGTCGGCATCAGGTAATGAAAGCGGTGTTGCTTAACTCTGCTGATAAAGTACAAGATGCGGGTGATGGCTTGCGATTAGGGATGAGTAAGACGATTATTGACAAACAAAATCGCAATTGGGTAGATTCCGATGCTTACCGTCAACCCAAAGTTTCTTTAAATTCTGAAATCGGTGCAGGTCAATTGAATGCTTTTCGTGCCTACGAACAGTTTAAAGCAGGTCAGTGGCAATCTTGGCAACCAGTTCCAGCGATGGGGTGGAACTATCGTCAACTCAAAGCTAACTCTGCTGAAGATTATGTCCTAGCTGCACCTTTAAAACAAGGTAGTTACGTTGCAATTACCTTGGTGTGGGAGCGCTTAGTAGAATTGAGAGATAAAAATCAAAATGGCAGCTTTGATGTTGGAGAAGATTTTCGCGATCGCGGTTTAAATAATCTCGACCTTTACTTATTAAATGCAGACTCCAACGCTGCTGCTAGTAATATTTGTACCTCAACTAGCGAGGTTGATAGTATCGAGCATATTTTTTGTCCAGTTCCCACTACAGGCAGTTACAAAATTCGCGTCCAATTTCGCCAACAAGTAAATCAACCCTCTCAACCTTACGCGATCGCCTGGTGGACTGTACCCGCTCAGTAAGTCAAATGTGAAAAGTTAAAAGTCAAAAAAGTGAAACTTCTCAACTTTCTAACTTTCTATTTGGAGAAGACGAGGAGCTTCAGACTCAACTATTGGTACGCTTAAAGCTGGCTTAATACTTTCGAGTTTCCGAGTCTTTGGAGCTGTCAACAAAGACAGTAGCTTAGGCAAGCTGAGACACAGAGCCATGTTAGCAAAAGTTAGAACTAGACAATCGATAAAATTCATAGCTGCAATTGCCTCCCTAAAAATTCCCACTAAACGCTATGCGTTTCTTGGATATCTCTTTAGTTTGCAGCATGTTTAACCCAAAAGATCGAATCGATACTTTTGAGTTTCTTTTCACTGCGATAAGCTAACTTTATTAATCTATTTGTTGCTATTGCCTGTATATTTAAAATATAACCTTCTTTGTAACAGAATAGAAATATAAAAGAAGATTTATAGTAATTCAAGCAAAAAGAGAAGAAATTAGAACCAGTCAATTGTCTACAAGCAAGATTAGCCAAAACTTTTTCATTTGCTCCCTACTCCCTGCTCCCTGCTCCCCAGTATATTAGTGAAATTTGAGTGTAGGGTGGGCAATGCCAACCTTACTATGACAATGGGATTTAAAACTGCACTTCATACTCAACCACAGCTTGCGTATCGTCGGCAAAATCTGTCGCGGCGCGGACGCGGGTGTTGTCGTTCAAGCGATAGCTCAAACCGAATTGAGCTGGTTGTTGTGCAGTTAAGAATGTCAAAACCGAGACATAAGCATTGCGCGTGATATCAACGCCAGCCTCAGCCGCTAGACCAAGAGTAGAAGAGCGCGATCGCTCCTCATTAGAAATAGAAGTGGGGAATAAGCGCAGCTCTGATAAACCCAAGGCATTGCCAATGTCGGTAAACGTATTTTGAAAGTTACCTAATATAGCTGTTCCTGCCAGATTAACTAGTCCCGTCGCCGTATCACCACCACCCTGTCCTGCCAAGGTTTGCGCGAAACCACCACCAATTAGAGCGATAATCTCTGATTGACTGCGGGAAGGGCTACTTGTCAGTTCCAAATTTTCAAATAATTGGCTAGCTGGTCCTTTAGCTACTGCCCGCACGCGAACGGTATTTACGGAACCGATATCTGTAGATAAGGTGTTGTCAGAAATCTCGCTGCTGATAACAGAAGAAGGGACTTGCGATCGCGTCACTTCTGGTACTGATGCGATCAATCGCACATCAAGGGTTGGATCGAGAGCTTGTTTTGGTGTAAAAGTTGCTTTTTGTTCGTAGCCCCGCTCCAACTCAAATTGAGTCGTAAATAAATTGACGCTACCACGTTCTAAATTGATAGTTCCTTGAGGGCGCAAATCGCCCAGCATACCGTTTACCACTAAAGTTCCAGCCGCTTGAAAGTCAAGAATCGGTGGTAACGTTACCGACACATTATTTCCTAAAGTCAGCCGCAGATCGTTCAACTCTATAGGTGCTTCAGCAGCTGGAGCCGGGGCTGTTCCCCCTTGTCCCCCTTGTCCCCCTTGTCCCCCTTGCGCCCCAGGCGTAGCCGGGGCATTGCTAGTTGGCAGAAAAACCTGACCGTCCGCCAGTAGAACTTGACCCCCGATTGTGGGGTTAAGTGTGGAGCCAGTCACAGTGACTTTACCGTCAACGCCTCCTTGATATAAATTGGGTAAATTCAACCTCAGCCGATCTAAAGAAACGGTAAGGGGATTAGCGGCATCTGGGTCATTTGCTGCTAGATTCTCAAAAATCGGAATTACGCCTTGGGCAACCATCTGACCCCTGGAAAAATCGCCTTGAATTCCCTTGACGAGAATGCGATCTTCGTTAAATAGCACCGTACCGTTGACATTTGTTAATGGATCTGTTAAAGCCGCAGCAGTGATGGTGGCATTTTTGACTTGGGCAATTCCCTTCGCTTCTGGCTGCTTGAGAGTACCGCGTACTTGCAGTTGAACTTGTCCTTCACCGCCTTTCCACGCTACTTGGTCGGTTAAAACATTGAGTAAGGCTAGTCCTTGATTTTGGACATTGACATCTAACCGAATCTGGTCGCTATCCGGTTTAACCGAAGCGAAAGGTAATTGTAAGGGAATACTACCAGTCGCCATTAATGGGTCGGGTCCAGCAATCAGAATGTTGCTACCGAAACCGAGACGGGCATTAGCATAGCTGAAACTAGCCGCAGCTGATTCTACGGGGTTTTGATTGATCGTGCCTTCGCTGAGTTGAAATTCTCCGACTGCTAAGGGGTTCTCGGTACTACCAGCGATGGTTGCCGTACCGTCCACATTACCTGTCACGGCGATCGGTAATTCGACAAAATCATTGAGTAGGCTTAACGGAAAGCCCCTGACTCGTAACTGACCTGATTGCTGTTCGCTGCTAAAACGACCAGTCAAAGCTACAGCGGTGTTTTCGTCCAATCGTACCCGCACGGGAAGTAGGGTTAGCACTCCTTCATTAAAGTTACCAGCAGCAACGAGGCGATCGGCAGTATATTTACCCCACTGCCACTTATCCCCTCGCAAATTGAAATCAGCAGCAATGCCCTGTTGGGGAGAACCACTAGCAGTAACTTCGCCGCCAAAAGTCCCCTGAAGTTCGGCTAAAGCTGGGACTGGAAAAGCATCTTGACGTTGCTGGCGCTGCTGTTGCAGTAAAACTAAAACTTCCGAATAACGACGTAATTGAGTTAATAGCGATCTATTTGGTGCGCCGACTTGTAAAATTCCTAAATCTTTTGCTGTAGCATAATCAGGAGGCTGAAAACCGCGTTGCAGGTCTTCAAAGTCATAAATTTGCAGGGCGCTGAGGATATCTTGAATGTTGCCTTGGGCGATATTGGCTTTAGCTTGAAATTGAGGACCTTTAGGAGTTTGACTGAAGCTACCTGTTAATGCATACCGGCTTGAACCTTTGACAAATTCACCATTAGTCAGCGTCCCGCCACCGTTCCCGTACCGAAATTGTGCCGCTAAGCGATCGCCCTGCAATCTACCTATACCAGGTTGTGCTACAGCTACATCTCCTTGGGCGGCTAGACGGTCGGGATTTACCGTCAAATCGGCTGATAAAATGCCGCTGACTGGACCCGTGAGGTAGGGGTTAGCTGGTGCAGACAGATTCAGCACCCGTAACGGAAAGTTTTCGACATTGACCAATAAATTCTCGCCTTGACTTCTCCCAGTGGCGATCGCCTCATCCAATCTCACCGTAAAATTATTGGGGCGATAGTCGGGTTTGAGATTGACAGCAACGCGATCGTTTTGATTCCCAACTAAATCTAAATTTAATCCCCTGCCCGGTTGCAGCCGCAAATCTCCCGCTAATAGCGGGTCGAAAGCTACGTTGTTGACGGCAAAGTTTTGCAGCCGCACGTTACCTACAACATTCGGTACTGGTAAATTGCCCGTAACCTGTCCAACAAAACTGACTCTACCCGCCACGCTACTATTAGGTGGCAACTGTACGGGAGCGTTTTTGAGATCGTAGTCTCGCACTTTGACGTTAAAATTTAACCCCGTTATCGAGGCAACATTTTGCGGGTCAACACTAACTCTGCCGTTCGCTTGAATATTTCTAGAGGTGAGTTGGGGAATATTTAAAGTGTTGCCATTCCAATTTAAGGAAGCAGTTAGGGGTTGTCCGATTAACTCCTCCGACAAGCGGACTTGTCCCGCTGCTGTAATTCCTGCCGGACTGAATTCGCTGATAGTTCCGGCTAAGTTGGCATCTCCTGTCAGTAAACCTCGTAATTGTGGATTAAATCGATTGAGCTGGATTCCATTCGTATTAACTGCTACTTGCCAGCGACCGTTATTGAGTTGAATATCCCTAGCATTAATCGTACCTCCGGCAACATTTAACCTCCCCGTACCGCTACCCCGTAAAGTTTCTGGAGTAAAAGCAGTGGTACTCCCCGATAGATTTAGCCTTCCGTTCAGACTTCCCGCATACTGAGGCGGTACGGGGGCGAGACGTTGCAATTGTAAGTCAGTTGCTTGCAGTTGAGTTTGCCAGCGTCCGGCGGCTACTTGGATACTAGGGACGTTAATCGTACCCCCACCAATCCCCGTTAATTGACCCGCACCTGTAGCAGTGAGTTGTTGCGGTTTAGCTGGGTCGAGCGTACCAGCTAGAGTAAACGTACCATTTACCGGGTTTTGCAAGCTGGGCGGGACTTGGGTTAACTGTCCCAATCTCACCCCAGTGGCTTTAATTGCTGCTTTCCAACGTTGGTTGACCAACTCCCCAGCCGCTGAAACATCACCTCCAGCCACGCGGAAAATTGTATCGCGTAGGAAGAGGTTGTTGGCGTTGTAAATTACGAGCTGTCCTTTACCTGGATATGTTGCTTGGGGTGCTTGCCAATTAACAACTGTACGGGGTTTATCTGGCGTACCTGTAACTTGGGCTTGGGCGGTGACAATTCCCACTTTCGCAGCTTGGTTAGTTACGCCGTAGGCTTTGGCGATCGCATCCCCTGGAATATTATTAGCAATAAATTTAAAATCTAAACCTGCTGTCTGTTCTGGTTTCAGGGCTAATTTCAGCGTTCCGCCACCCGTTACCTTACCTCCAGCAGCGGGTGTAGCTGATATATTGGGAAAATTTAACGTTCCTGCTGCCGTATCAAGGGTAAAGTTCGTACTTACCCGACTGATATTCAACCGATCTAACCGGACTGGTTTGATGTTTACCACATCTCCGGTCAAAACAGCCGCTTCTACGGGTCCTGTCAGTTTGACTTGCGATCGAAAAACACCATCAACGGGTACGGGTACTTGTAGATTTAAACTAGAAATTGCGGCGGCGGCGCTGACAGCATCGACGTAAGCCGAGAGATTAAAACCTTTTTCTATATCAAGAGAACCCTTAGCTACAGCTGGAATTTTGCCATAGCTACTAGCAACGTTATCTAGGTAAATTTCCGTTCCCTTAAACTGCAACCTTCCCTGAGAATTATTAAAGGCTTGCGGTAGTTGATTAACTTGAGCTGTAACCTTGTTTAGGTCGGCAGTACCATATAAACCCAACAGTTTTACAGGAGTGAGTTCGGCTTTAAAATCGCTGTTGACTCGACCACCTTGAATAACTAACGGCAATTCAATCAGCCGCGTTAGATCGGAAGCTAGAAATTCTTGCGTATTAATATTGATACTAGCTCGTCCCGACTCGGCGCGAAAATCTCCATCAAGCTTTAGCTCTCCTCCTGTCTGCGGTTTCCCAGCTAAATTGAAATTAATCAGATTATAGTTTTCGCGAAAAGTTGCTTCTCCGTTAACTTGATTTAAGGTGACAGTGTTACGTGGCGTAGAACGAGTTAGTTGTTGAACGTTAGACACTAAAATTGCTTGAGCATTCCGCCAGCCAAGCCGATTGAGGGCAATTTGAATTGGACCTCCCGCCTCACCACCCGTAGCAATATCAGTATTGACCCAGCGCCCTTGGGTATCTTGCTGCACGTAAGCTTTTGGGTTAACAAGCGTGACATCTAAGGGTAAAGTGCGAGTCAAAAGCACTGATAAGGGGTTGTAGCTTACCTCCACCGCTTCAATCGATGCCGTATCCGGGTCGGTAGCAGTAGCCGGAACAGAAGTAGCACCCAAGCGTAACCCCGTCAAACCAAACCGTTCGACGCGCCCGACTTTAATCGGTCGTTTCAGGGTTTGGGAAAGATTTTTTTCGACAAGTGGCGATAGCTGTTCGTAAATGAATCGATTTATCCACCACGCACCCGCTGCTACCCCCACCAATATTGGTACGCCAATAGCAACAGTAGTCCGACTAAATAAGATATTCTTGAGACGGTTGGGTCGAGGAGACTGTTGAGAATCTTCAGTTTCCGGCTCAGTGAAATTAGACATAACCCCTCACGGCTGATCTGGACGGCTGGAGCTAGTGGCAAAAACCCACACCTGGGAGCAGCGCCAACTTTAAGGATAATTCAAGAATTTAAATGTGAAATTATCGTTACGGGATTGTTAACATCTATTTGCACAAAATAACCAAAGATGTTATCCGTTCATCAAAAAAACTGCGTCTGCACAAAGGTATATAAGAGGGAGTCGGGAGCAGGGAGAAGAGAGCTGAGGGAGCAGAGGAGCAGGGGAGCAGAGGAGCGACAACAAACAACCAACAACCAATGACCAATGACCAATGACCAACTACCAATTTCCCACACCCTACACCCCTTCTTCACCGACAACTGATAACTGATTAAGATTATGGTTAACAAGAAACAAAGGGATGACTGAAGGTAAATTGGAACGGAGAGAGTTATGATTGCACCCATGCGTGTATTTGTGTTACTGTTTAATGCCCGCACGGAAAATGAGGGCATTCATACTATTCAAACAGGCGATCGCAATAAGGTATTGATGTTTGAATCAGAAGATGATGCAGCACGTTTTGCCTTAATGCTAGAAGCACAAGATTTTCCCGCTCCAACGGTGGAAGCGATGGATATAGAGGAAATCAAGGATTTTTGCGACAGTGCTGGCTATGACTGGGAAGTTGTTCCAGAAGGTGCGCTTGCACTTCCACCAGAAATCAATATAGAGCAAACCGACTGGCAACTAGATGATGAAGATAAACCCTTAGTCGAAGAAAAGTCTGACTCAGATATATCCGATACTGAATTGGATAGCATTAAGCGGCGGTTGGAAGGCTTATTGTGAAAGGTGGAAATGGGACAAGAGAGACAAGGGAGACAAGGGAGACAAGGGAGACAAGGGAGAGGGGGGAGACAAGGGAGACAAGGGAGAGGGGGGAGACAAGGGAGAGGGGGGAGACAAGGGAGAGAAATTTGATAATTTAACGATCGATGACCGATGACCAATTACCAATTACCAATTACCAATTATGGATCGCGGTCATCTACTAACAGAACAGGTGAATCCTAACAGTCAAAACTTAGACCGACTAAGTTGTTTGGAGTTGGTAGAGTTATTTAACTGCGAGGATGCGAAAGCAGTAGCGGCGGTGGCAGAGGCAAAGCAAGAATTAGCTGAGGCGATCGCCCTGACCGCAAAATCGTTGCATCACGGGGGACGGCTGTTTTATATTGGGGCGGGAACGAGTGGACGTTTGGGGGTATTAGACGCTTCTGAGTGTCCGCCGACGTTTTGCACGCCGCCAGAAATGGTACAGGGGATTATTGCTGGGGGTGCGGCGGCTTTAATTCGCAGTTCGGAAGATTTGGAGGATCGGGCGGAGGATGGCGCAGGCGCGATCGCCCAACATAAAATTACTCAGTTAGATGTCGTTATCGGTATTACAGCGGGAGGAACCACGCCTTACGTCCAGGGTGCTTTACAAGCAGCCAGAGCTAGAGGAGCTACAACCATTTTTATTGCCTGCGTACCCCAAGAGCAAGTCCAAATTGATGTGGATGTGGATATTCGCCTATTGGTAGGAGCAGAGATTTTAGCAGGTTCGACGCGACTCAAAGCCGGAACTGCTACCAAATTGGCATTAAATATTATTTCTACGGGGACGATGGTGCAGTTGGGCAAAGTTTACGGCAATCGCATGGTAGATGTTGCCGTGACAAATAATAAGTTACGCGATCGCGCTTTACGCATTTTACGCGACCTCACCGATTTAGAAGCCGATGCAGCTGAAACATTACTCGATCGCAGTGGTAAATCGGTAAAATTAGCTTTATTAATGCATTGGACTGGATTAGGGAGGGAAGAAGGCGATCGGTTGTTGGTAGAACACAAGGGTAATCTGAGGGCTGCGGTTGCGAGTTGTAAGGGGTAGTTTTAATGCAGTAAGGATAGCTGGACAACCTGAGATTTTGATTCTTCTGCGATCGCACTCGCTCGATCTGTTAGATATTGAGCTATACATCGAGCAACATACTCCGCTAGTTTAACTGGTACAGCATTGCCAATCATTTGTTCTAGGTCGGTTTTTGCTCCCTGAAATACAAAAGTTGGCGGAAACGTCTGAATGTAGCTTCTCTCAATTGTGGTCAAAGGTCTAATATGAGATGAAATTGGTGCAGCATCGCCAGGGTGTAGTTTGTAAGTTTTGGGAATTGGTCTGTTTACGCCTCTTATTGTCGGACTTGGTTCGTCAATACTAAAAATTGCCCTTCTTTTATAACTTCTTGGATGCCGATAGTAATACTCAATTCCTAGACTATCTCCTAAATAATCCCTCAACGTCATTGGTTGTTGTGATAAGTTTGCCTGAAAATAAGGAATGAGAATTCGATCAGTTCCTCCAAGTTCTCCTATACAAAAAAATCTCTTACGTTTTTGGGGTACGCCACACAAGCTAGCATCTAATACTACTTCATTAAGTCCGTATCCTGCCGTTTTAAAAATTTCCCTAGCTGCTTTATACTTATAACTCTTTACTAATCTATCCACATTTTCCATCACAAACCATTGAGGTCTAAGCTGTGCGATCGTCTCAGCAAAAACAACTGTCAGATTGCCTCTACCTAAATCTTCATCTCGCTTTCCTGCACTAGAAAAGTCTTGACATGGAGGACCACCAAGAATAATATCTGGCTCAAACTGCATTAAAAAATCGGTATTAAGGTCTAAGTTTTGCAGATCGAGATTATAAATTTGGTGTTGAAAATTATTTTTATAAACTTTGAGTGCTGGTTCCCAGTTATCAAAAGATGCCACTATTTGAAAACCTACATTTTGAAATCCTAGAGATAAGCCACCACAACCAGCAAATAAATCTAGACTTCGCCATTTAGGATACTGTAATTTAATCTGGCTATAACGATTCATTCTTTTTCTACACGTATTAAATATTTTATTTAATTAAAAATTTCTGGATTGCTTAAAATTACAGCATCAAATCTCCTTTCAGGGCTTAAAAAATCCTGCCCTCCTCCTAAAATTATATTTTTTATTTCTGCTTTTGTGATTCTAGGTGTAGTCAACTCTGGACAGGTCATATATCGGTGCGTATTAGAGCCACTCAAAGCAAATGCTTTATCATTTTTAGTATTATACGACAAGTTATCAATGATAAACTTATGATTTATTTTTCCACTTTGAGCAAATTCATATAGCATCTTTGCTAGCCAAATGACCGAGCGCATTGGACGTTGTATAGTTTCAGTTCTAGACTTAATAAAGTTTTTGGTGACATCAAAAAATAGTCTTGTAAAAGCAAAATTACTCCAAACAAAGATATCTAAGCAATTCTCGTAAAGTTTTGATGTTTTCCCAATAGTTTTCCAAACTGGCTGAATAACTAACGGCTGTTGTAAATCTATATTACTAACTAATAAGCAGTCTAACCCATGAACTAGATCGACAACTAGCGGCAAAACAGAACTGATACTCGACCAGTCACTAATTTGAGAACAAATCGGATGTAGTACGTTTAATATCGCCTGTTGAGATAATTGATATTTCTCAATAATACTCAATGCCAAATAGACAATTGTGTCCGGTCTTGTCACAATTTCACAACCATATTGATTATCTGGAAGCCGATAAGTTGAGTTATCTGGTAAAGCTGTTAGTTTGATTTCTATAGCTTTTAGGCAAGAGTCGCCCTGAGATTCAAGAGTAACTAAATCTACTCTTGGTAATGTTCCTATAACAGTTTTTCTATAAGGCACATAGTCACTTTCAAAAGCAAAAAATAAATTAGGAGATAGCGGCTCTATTCCAAAAATACTTGTAACATCTATTTTTCCATGTTTAACTTTTAGCTGTGAATCGAGAGTAAGGTATACTGGTTTGAGTTCCTGAGAGTACATATAACAGGCAAGAGCTGCCGGAAAAGAATTATTAAACTGATTTTTGCCCCAACTATCTCTTAATGAGAAATCTCGATTAGAACGAGCCAAGCCAAATAGCCTTGGTTGAATAATTCGATTTGTCATAAAACCAGCTGTTAGTTAACACAAAATTGAAAGATTCTGAAGTTTATTTTAGTATTTTTAGCAAATATTGAGCTGGTGAATACCAAAACCTATTCCTTTTTGATCTCAGTTATAGTATTCTACCCACTCCTAACTCCCGACTCTAGTACGGGCGCTTTCTCTGTGCGCTCCTACCGACTCCCTCATTTTCCAAGGGTGACGCACTCCGCTACAGTAGACTTATGCTCCCTAGCTGCGATCGCAATTCACAATGTTTACTACGGCATCAGAAACCCCCATCATCCTTACCGTTGTCTTGGTTGCACTCGGTATCTTGGGTTGGGGCTTTATCAGGGCGAGGAAATTTGGCAAACTCGGTATCCTCGCCTGGTTACAGTCAGTAGTGCTGATTTCTCCCTGGCTGCTATTCTTTGGCTTATTCGCCACCGGAATTTATCTCAATTTGGCGGGAGTGTTGCTGTTAATCGTCGCTTCGACAGCTATATATGTCTTTCTCGGCAATCGCCTCCGCGCCGCTGGACAAGATGCCATTCTCCGCGCCAAAGCTACAGAAAAGCTGGCAGGTAACTCGACAACCCCAGAACCAAATGCAGCAGATGATAGTTCGGTCAAGGCAGTAGAAATACTGAACAAGCCGGAGGTAATGCCCATCCCAGATGAAGACCTGACCGCGATTCGCGGTATTTTTGGCATCGACACGTTTTTTGCTACAGAGTCAATCCCCTATCAAGATGGCGTAATTTTCAAAGGCAACCTACGCGGAGAACCAGAAGCAGTTTACAATCGCCTCAATACCACTTTACAAGAACGCATGGGAGCGAGCGAAGCAGCTCCAGAGAAACCCCGTTATCGCTTATTTTTAGTGGAAAATGTCGATGGTAGACCAGTCGTCATCGTCCTTCCTAGCCGCAACGACCCCCGCCCCTCAACCGTAGGACAAAAAATTTTCGCGCTAGTCCTGTTTCTTGCTACCATTGCCACAAGTTTAGAAACTGCTGGTATTCTGCAAGGATTCGACTTCTTTACAATTCCAGGTCGTTTCCCCGAAGCTTTACCAATTGCATTGGGAATTCTAGCTGTTTTAGCCGCCCACGAAATCGGACATCGGGTGTTAGCCCAGCGCTACCAAGTTCGCCTCAGTCCTCCCTTCTTCCTGCCAACGCTGCAAATTGGAGCATTTGGAGCAATTACGCGGATTGAATCGCTACTACCCAACCGCACAGCCTTATTTGATATTGCTATTGCTGGTCCCGTGGCTGGGGGTGTTGTTTCCTTACTGATGCTGTTTGCGGGTCTAATCCTCTCGCATCCTGGCAGTATGTATCAAGTACCGTCGCAATTTTTTCAAGGCTCAATTTTAGTCGGAGCTTTATCTAAAGTCGTTTTGGGTTCTGCCGTCAACCAAGCTTTGGTAGACGTTCACCCGTTGACAATAATTGGCTGGTTAGGTTTGGTAATTACAGCGCTGAATCTGATGCCAGCCGGACAGTTAGATGGTGGGCGAGTCGTACAAGCAATTTACGGGCGTAAAACCGCCGGACGCACGACTTTTGCCACAGTAATCGTTTTGGCGATCGCATCTTTAGCTAATCCGTTAGCTTTATACTGGGCAGTTGTTATCCTTTTCTTGCAACGAGATTTAGAACGCCCTAGCCTGAACGAGTTAACAGAACCGAATGATGCTAGAGCAGCTTTAGGTTTATTAGCACTGTTTTTGATGATAGCTACCCTCCTACCCCTCACACCCGCATTAGCAGGACGCTTAGGAATCGGTGGTTAAAAGAATTCTCAAAGTCCCCCTTTTGAAGGGGGATTTAGGGGGATCTTCAAGTCCTCCTTTTGAAGGGGGATTTAGGGGGATTTCATAACCGTTTTCAAATCGCATGAAATACATAATTTGCAGGGGCGCACAGCTGTGCGCCCCTACCAGTTTCATACACGCAATTTCATTTCACTATATATTACCAATACCCTCAAAATTTGGACGAACTAAAAACTTGGCTTCACACTTTCCACATCATACTTTTTAAATTTTTTATATATCTAATCTTGCTTTTATAAAGTTATTAATAGCAGATAGAGCAATTCCTAGTCTACTGAGGTACGATTAATAGTAATGTTGTGTATTCTGCCCAGATAAAAATGAAGGCATAC